>NC_019752.1 GCF_000317435.1 Calothrix sp. PCC 6303 | reverse complement strand
TTATAGCAACTATAGATGGCGAAATCATGCGTCAACCATTTCATTGCGATAGTTGTGATTAATATATCCATTTTCTTGGGCAAGCTAAGTTCATACAGAGATTAAGCACACTATCCAAGATACAAAAATGGCAAGCTACGGCGATTGGAACAAAGCGCTAATATCTTACTTTACCAGTGGTTTCCCATGTGGTGTAAGAGTCTATCTTAGCGTGGACAAGGAAACACTCGAAAATATTGGTTGCAGATTCTTCAAGCAAGAAAATATCTTGGGTAGTTGGGCAAATAACTTTCTGCAAGCTGTAAAAACAGAGGTTGTGATTAATGAGCAAGTAAACCTCAATAGATTACGAGGCCATAATGTAAATGGATTACCCAAAGGAATTGCATTTTTAGCAGTAATGGTTTTAGCTGCCAATCAAATGGCAGAGGAAGAAGAAACTTCAGAGCGTAATTACTTCAAGCGATTGCGAGAAATGCTGAATTTAAAAGGTTGGGGTCGTCCAGCAGGGATGAATTCCGGTTCTGAAGCTGAAGAACCTTTGTGGAAAGAATGGAATCGTTGGCTGATGGAAAATGGATTTATACCTTCAGCACAACAAGGAAATGGTGGGTCAATGACTTATATTAATTACCCAATTACCCAATCCCTATTACGTCGTACAGATAAAGATAGGCTGTTAGTGCTGTTTAACGAAAAGCAATGGCAAACACAGTGGGATGCGATGGATTTATTCTCCCAAGTTAGACGTGAAGCAGAGCGATTACCGAAGCATCTCAAAGAATTACTCACTAATTATAAAGAACGCTATGGAGCGATCGCTGACATAATTCATGAAGTTTATCAACAATGGCAAGCCCAGGGAAGACCAAATGTATTAAACGACAGAATATCTAGTTGGAATGGTCATATTTTTGCGGGACTATATCGTGATGAAGACGCTTTTTGGGGTTCGGTCAGTTACTATCTCTATCCAAAACAAGTGCGGGGACAAGAATGGGCAACATTAGAATTACAAGATGGGGATAAAAGTCATTATTTAAGTAATGATCGTCCGGGATGGTATTTACCTTTAGACTTTCAACTAGGTGCGAGTGATTTAAAAAATGGGAAGGAATATCCAATTGTTCAGCCAAAGGAAATTAAATCGTTGATTTTACCTGCACGGGATTTTTGGATATTAATCCCCGACCCTGATAATCCAGATGCTGGAACCTATGCTACTTGGGGACAACCATCACTTGGTACTCAGTTTATCCTACTATGTAAAAAAGAACTTTTAGTAGATATTCAACGCCTGCAAGATGAGAAATTAATTGACTGGAATGAAAAAGTTGAACCATTTGAAAATTCCAACTGGGTAGAACTTCATCAATGTATGATTCTCTCGCAAGCATGGGATGGAGTCTTTATTCAAAATCAAGCACTCAAGGACGCATTACAACCAAGCATTTCTTTATCTATAAGTTTTTCTGGTGGGTTGCGGGTTGCCCAACAAAACGCATGGCTACAAGATCATGCTCCTCAAATTACAGTTTTTGGCTTTTATCCTACAGTTCAATTACAAGTAACTAGCTTAAGAGATGATTTCCTCATACTAGATAAATCGCAAAGTATAAATAATCCAATTCAAATAAAATTTCCTAATCCGGGAGATTATCTTGTCACTGCAACATGTGGGAGTGAGTCAACTCAAAGGTTTATCAAAATAGTTGATTGGATCAGTCTGACTCTAGAAAAACCTCAATGTTGTGAAATTACGCCTATAGATTCTGGGAATAATATATGTGGGAGCATAATTAATCCATTTTCAAAATCTATCTAAATTTAGGCAAAATGTATCATGGTGCAAGTTCGCTGGTATCGAGGGTATAAATATCGGAAAAATCCTCAAGAACTGATAAAGTTGATTACTCAAAAAATTCATGAAGAAAATCTTAGCCAATATATACCTCTTTTGCGCTTGGAAAAGGGTGTGAAACCAAGAGGTGATTTTTATTTTTTTCTGGCTATTGAAAGCCCCCAAGCAGGGCAAATACCTCAGAAAGTTATGGATTCAAAGTTATTAAAATTACCATTTTTTCAAACGGAAGCAGTAAAAGGTCTAAATAGCTTTAAATATGAAGAAATAAAGTCGATGGTTGGTATCTCTCATGATGTTCATGACTATACTAACCCCATTCCCTATCAGCCCCTGCCCAAAATTATTATTGAACATCCATTTAATTTTACAGTTTCACAACAAACAAACTCGTCTCCTCAAAATATTGATATTTCTTCCCATCGACATGAACACCTAATTTACTGGTTGTCAGCAATTCGTTCTGGGACTTGGGAATTATTTGATAAAACTTGCAATCAACTAGAAATTAAAGAATCGAAAAGAGTTTTACGTCGTCTGAAATTACTGGGGCATCTTGAAGTTTCAGCAGATGGAAAGCGATGGTCAATCGCACCGACAGCAATGGTTCAAATTTCTATCAATTCAGATTTACAAGAGTTTATTATTTGCGGGCAAAGAAGTATCAATTTAATCAAATATCTGCAAAAATATACAAATTTAAAATCTATTAACCAACCACGAGGAGATGCTCCTCCTTGTATTTATATTCAAGTTGATCAATCGGTTAATATCTGCGCTTTACTCAAAACTATCGGTACTGAGTTTTCTCTCATAAATGTTGGTGAAGTATCAAAAAAATTAGTCAATATATTACCCAATATTAATACATGGAAGCAGAATCTTAGGGATTTACAGGGTATTGTCACAACTTGTTATGAGTGGGAAAGATTCGATAATAACGATTTTGTTGCTTGTGATTTCCCTAGCGAGTCGGGAATGTATCGGATGTATAACTTGAATATCCGCGCTGATAAACCACTTCGCACTTTGTTCCACGATCGAGAAAGTAACCTCTGGCTGCAAGGTGACTGGTATGGGTTGCGGTTCCTCGCATTGCAGCAAATGGAACATAAATGTATATTTAATTACGATTTAAGCAACAAACAATTGGCAATACTTGCATCACAACGATTCCCAGAAATCTATGAACGTGCATTAGTTCTGGCATCTGGTAAACTCCCTACTTATGTAGATTCATGGTTAGTATACACCAATATCGAACTAGAGATGCTAGTTTTGCTTAGTGCTAAATTAAATCTAATCTGTGCCAGGGAATTTACTTATGCATGACTTGGTTGGGGCATATCAAAGACTTAAGCGTATTTATCAGCAATATATAAAAAGTGCATTTCCGCTACGTTATCGTACGTTAGCTGATGAACGCGATCGCATTCTCGAACAACCAGGTATTTTGAGTCAGCCACCCTTAGTGGAGCCAGTTCCCACCTATCCCTCATCAGGGATGGATTTACCTACTGCTGTGACTAAGTTACCTCCTGAATATGGTGATTTGGCAAATTTGGGACAAATGATTTTTGACCCAGGTATCCCGCTTTACCAACACCAATGGGAAAGTTTACATGAGCTACTAGTAAACCAAAAGGATATTGTTGTTACCACGGGCACAGGTTCGGGTAAAACGGAGTGTTTTTTATTACCGCTATTGGCACAGTTAGCCAAAGAATCCTCCAAGTGGGCTACTTGTCCGCAAACACCAGCCCAACAACACTGGTGGAATGGTAATGGCAACCGAGTATCGCAGTGGGCACACACGCCTCGACCAAAAGCCGTGCGGGCGTTAATTCTATACCCGCTCAATGCCTTAGTTGAAGACCAATTACGACGGCTGCGTAAAGGACTCGATACACCGCAAGTTCATCAATGGTTGGATACTTCACGGGGTGGTAATCGAATTACATTTGGACGTTACACAGGACAAACAGCAGTTTCCGGGGAAGAAAAGCAAGATAGCGTTCAACGATTACGACAGGAATTGATAGAACGGGAAAAACAATGGACAGAAATTCAAAAATTAAACGACCCTGAATTAAATTATTACTTCCCGCGCGTCGATGGTGGTGAAATGCGATCGCGTTGGGACATGCAAGAATGTCCACCGGATATATTAATTACTAACTACTCGATGCTAAACATCATGATGATGCGGAATATCGAGGATAATATTTTCGCTGCAACGCAGGATTGGCTTGCAAGTGACTCTGAAAACCAGTTTTTCCTAATTATCGACGAACTTCACAGCTATCGCGGTACACCAGGGACAGAGATAGCCTATATTTTACGCTTGCTATATTCCCGTTTGGGACTAACGCCTAACTCATCTCAACTGCGGATATTAACAACAACTGCGAGTCTCGAACAAAATCGCCAGGGAATGGACTTTTTGCAGGAGTTTTTTGGGCGTAATAATTTTACGTTTATCACCGGACAGCAAATACCACCTACTCCTGGAGCAAAATCTCAACTTATCTCCCATCAAAAGGCATTCGCCCAGTTTGCGAATTCTGTGCAAGCAGATCTATTTAAACCAATGGCTCCTCCGGATATTAACTTATCTAAAAGTGCAATGTCTAATTTGGCAAAGCAGTTAATCACTCCAGTAACAGGAATTTCAGAGGAAGAACAACTCGGTGAAGCCTTAGCCCAAATTGGTGCCGATGACGCATTACGGGATGCATGTCAAGTGGTTAATGGTAGCGTGCGTGCAACAAATGTCCAAGCTTTAGATCATCAGTTATTCCCCGGTGCTAAAGGTAGCAGCTTTGTATCTGATGCCATGCGGGGGGTACTTTTAGCATTGGGAATGTCTAAGCAGAAAAATGGACGTTCTCCGCTACCAGTAAGGGGACATTTATTCTTCCATAACTTGCAAAGCTTGTGGGCGTGTAGCAATCCTGACTGTACCGACCACTCAGTTAACCAAACCGCAAGGCAGAACACAAACCGTCCAACCATTGGTGCTATCCACGCTACCCATAGCTTAACCTGCTCCTGTGGTTCCCGCGTCCTTGATTTAGTGGTGTGCGAGGTATGCGGTGAAGTTTTTCTTGGAGGCTACAAAACAACCCGTAAACTTGGCACGAAAAGTGTAGAAATTTTGACACCAGATCAACCCGAACTTGAAGGTATTCCCGACCTGATAGTTCTCAATCAACGTTACGGAAACTACCGTTTATTTTGGGCATTACCCCACGACACACCAGCTTGGAATACCAAACCACAAGACTTAGAGTGGACACTTGATGGGATAAAACGTAAGTGGGTGCAAGCAAAATTAAACAAGGCAACAGGCTTACTTTTAGAAGGTGTGGCTCCACCAAACGCAGATGAAGTACCAGGATGGGTGTACAAAGTTGAAGGTAGCAGCGCAGATGAACAACGTGCTTTACCGACAAAATGTCCCCGATGTGATTCTGACTACAGCAAACGCGACCAGTTCCCTACGCCGCTGCGTATTCACCGCACGGGTTTTCAAAAAGCCTGCCAAGTGCTGGCGAGTGGGTTACTTAGAGAAATGCCTGCACCTGCTACACCAACAAGTCGATCGTCACGCAAACTAGTCATATTTTCCGATAGTCGGCAGGATGCTGCGAAATTGGCAGCAGGGATGGAACGTGACCATTACCGTGACATGGTGCGGCGTTTGCTGATTGAATCGTTTCAAGGGTATTGGGAAAATCTAGAAGCCTTCTTAAGACTTACTTGTGCTAGTAACACAGGTAGTTTACTAAAATTGCAAAGAGAAAATCCAAAACTTCATGCAGTTGTCGCTGCACTACAAACACCACAAGAACAAAATTTAAACCAAATACGACGCGACCAATTTGTTAATGAAAATCCGACATTGGTTAACGAAGCGCTTTTCTGGGTAATGGATTTACCTGCAAGTAATCAACAAGTCCGCAACCAATGGCTTGATTTAATTCAACGGTATCCCGAACGTATTCCTCTATTAAATCTGCGGCGAACAATTCGTGATGCCTTACTTTTATACGGAATTTGTCCTGGTGGTAGTGATTTTCGAGCTTTAAACTACAGTATTGGACAAAGCAAAAGTCAACAATGGCAACCTTGGTATAAATGCTATGACTGGACAGGTAGTTTAGTCACCCAAATTGTTAACGCTACAACCCAACAGACCAACCATATTTCTCGGTTGGAAGATATGCTAACGGATGAGTTGATGTATGCATTGTTTCAACATATTGCACGGACGCTTGAAGGACTTGGAAAAGGATGGGTAAGTTATCAACCACAAGGTACCCCGTCACAAAAGCTTATAGAAGCATCTGAAGCAATTATCCGACAACTTGGTATTCGTAAACTACATCGTTATTCCCGCTATTTGCCCCCTGGTACTGATACTTTGCAGGCTTATTTACAACGTTATATTACTCGGACTGGTTTAGCAATAAAAGAAGTAGAGCAACAGTTAATCCAGTCAAAAGTAGCTATACCCAGCGCTAAGGGATTTGTCCTCGACCCAGACAATCTTTACCTCGTTCCACCACCAAACTCAATTAATGGTTCGCGTTCGGGATACCGATGTCCCCAGTGTAATGCCTTCTTTCTCCAGCCCGCAGCAGGTATCTGCCCCGAATGTAATAGCGATCGCCGTTTTGATAACCCCAAAATTCCTTCAATTCAACTTGTTCCAGGACAACCAACTAGTGATTTCGATTACTATACTTATCTTTCCGAAGAATCAGGTTCGCCGTTTCGGATGAACGCCGAGGAATTAACGGGACAAACTGACAAAGCCGAACGAATGAAGCGTCAGCGCTGGTTTCAAGATATTTTCATAGAGAAGGAGAACCCCCGTGTTCAAGGAATCGACTTACTCAGCGTCACCACAACCATGGAAGCAGGGGTTGATATTGGCTCGCTACTGGCGGTGATGATGGCAAATATGCCACCACGTCGCTTTAACTATCAACAAAGAGTAGGACGTGCTGGTCGCCGGGGAGCAGGTGTTTCCTTGGCTGTAACCTTCTGTCGCGGTCGCAGTCATGACGATTTCTATTTTCAACGCACGGAAAGTATAACTGGCGACCCACCACCACCGCCCTACGTTGATATGACAAGTGAACCCATTTTCAAACGGGTTTTAATTAAAGAAATATTAAGGCAGGCATTCCCAACAGCAAAGCAAAATTTGCTAGCAAACGGTGTTAATTTTAACAATAAGGGGACTGATAATGTACATGGTGAATTTGGCAGTGTTGCTGATTGGACGCATTACAAGGCAGAAATCACAGCTTGGTTGAATAATCAAGGAAATCAGCAGGAGATTTTATCAATTTTAAACATCTTGCAGCAACAAACACAATTGCCCAAAACTACCAATGCGACTATGTTGCATTACCTACGCCATCAACTAATATCAGATATACAAAATGTTGTAAATGATCCTACATACACCCAAGATAAACTCAGCGAACGGTTAGCAAATGCCGGTTTATTACCGATGTTTGGCTTCCCAACGCGAGTACGTTTACTTTATACCCGGTGGCCGTTCCAAGGCAAACAATGGCCCCCAGAAACTGGAGTTGTAGATCGCAACCTTGATGTAGCCATCGGTCAATTTGCACCTAATTCGCAAACAGTCAAAGATAAAGCAGTTCATACAGCAATAGGGGTAGTTGAGTTACACCCCCAAGGTGGTCAGGTAGTCTCACAGTCAGGATTTGTACCCGCACTTCCTGGTGATAACCATGCACTTGCCATTTGCGGAAACTGTCAAGCAATCATATACCCATATCAACCAAATCAACGCATAACTGGCTGCCAAGAACAAAAAGAATTATGCCCTGTATGTCATACACAAGAACTACGTTGCCTTGATGCACGGGAGCCGAAGGGATTTTTTACAGACTTGCAACCGCAAGATTTCGATGGAAGGTTTGAATGGCAACCACGCTCGACACGACCATCGTTAAGTGTTGATGCTAACGTTGGTGTACCTCAAAACATACTTAATGCTTCAGTATACGTATTTAACGACGATATTATCTCTATTAACGATAACGGTGGTAAAGGGGGCTTTGACTTTCAGCAGGCAAGTGTTTTTGGACAGTCTAAACCTGGAGCCTATGCGGTTTCTCCAGAAAATAGCAATAACATAACTACTTCCGGAAACAAGCACCGAATTGCATTATTATCTCGCCGCAGAACCGATATCTTACTGGTGAATCTCGAACACTGGCCTGCTGGTATATTTGCCAACCCTACCACCGTCGTCGGTCGTGCAGCTTGGTATTCGTTTGCATTTTGGTTGCGTGTTGCTGCTGCTTCGTTCCTAGATGTTGATGCTTTGGAGTTACAAGCAGGTTTTCGTTCGTTGGAGCAAAATGGCATAAACATTGGTCAAGCATTCCTCTGCGACCAATTAGAAAATGGTGCGGGATACTGCAATTATCTCGCCCAACCCCATATATTTCAGCAACTCATAGCACAGGCAGATCCGAATATTTCCAATAGTATTGCCAGCGTTTGGCTAAATCCCAAGGGACATGCTGGTAATTGCGATACTTCCTGCAATTTGTGTCTGCGCGATTATCAAAACCTTGCATACCACGGTTTGCTGGATTGGCGACTTGCCCTCGATATGGCACGCTTGGTATCTAATACAACATCTATGGTTGACTTGAGTTCTCCCTGGGGTGCCCATTTTTCCAATCCTTGGTTGAGTTTAGTGCAAGGTGCAGTTCCGAAAACACTCCAACGTTTAGGTTACGGTTCCCCAACGCCATTTAAAACACTTACAGGTTACGTGCATCAAAATCCAAAACGTCAAGCAATTTTAATTTTACGCCATCCCCTATGGCAAAATGACCATCCGGGGTGGATTGCAGCTGTTTCAGATGCACAAATACAGCATCCAGGATACACCGTTTTGGATGCAAACCCATTTATGCTTCTCCGACGACCAGGAGAATATGTTTAATACCAACTCATTTCAGTATATTCTAACGAAGAAGTTTTATTGTTTTAGTTTTGGCTCCACGCTTACAAATGAAGCTGTATAATAAGCGATTAATAGAGACTCAATCATTATGTAAAAACTAAAATCTTCCGAGAAAAGTAACAACCCTTTTGATTAAAAAGTTATTAGAGAACTCCACAAAAAAGATAATCAATTATGAAGGTTCAGGGGGAATAAAAGAAATACGTCTAGTTTAAAATTTGGATTATTTATTTTTTTTTAGAAGACTCTTATCCCTTAACGTTATTTAGAGTTGATAGACTTTAAAAAAAATAATTGAATTCGGGAAGTTTATCAGGTTTAAACAAATTAAAATAAATGTCACGATAAAGCCAAATTAATTGATCGTATTTGGATTGCAATACTCCTTCCATACCCCAAAATATTTCCCCTAAGAACACGTAAGACCACGCGCTCCGCCTACCGCAAAAGCAATTTCGGGCAGCTTCGTTATAATCGAAGTGAACTCACTTCACTTCCATGCCCCTGCGGGGTGCCTGCGGCATCTATCGCTATCGCTCTAGACATGGAAGTAAGTTCGCCCTGCGGGGCATATTCCTAATTTATTGGTGGGGGGTTTTTCAATGACCGCAAAAGCAATTATGCGCGTTGGGAAATTAAAAAGTTTGGGTAGTGTGGGCGGCAGCGAAAAACATACTGCCCGTCTCCAAGATACACCAAATGCTGACCCTTATAAAGAAAATATTCGGCTGATTGGCGATAACGATGACCCCGAATTAGAAAAAATTGTTTTAGCCAAAATTGCTGACAATACTAAACATAAGCCGCGTAAAGATGCGGTGCTGTGCAGCGAAATATTTTTGAGCGCATCCCCAGAATATTTTCGTCCCCATAACCCATCTCATGCTGGGGAATGGAATGATTCATTAATGTGGAATTTTGCGAATGCTTCTAAAAAATGGTTGCAAGATAATTTTGGTGATAAATGCGTTCGCGCTGAATTACATTTGGATGAATCTACTCCCCACATCCACGCTTATATAGTTCCCCTCAACGACAAAACCAAACAATTGAGCCACAAAGCGATGTTTGGGGGAGATGGACGACAAGCCAGTATTAAATTATCTAAGTTTCAAGATTCTTATGCTAAGGCACTCGCTCCTTTGGGTATCGAACGTGGGGTAAAGGGTTCACAAGCCACGCATACCAAAGTGAAGGAATATTATGAGGCAGTAAATAAGGAGCCTTTGACGTTGGAGTTAGAGCGCTTGGCTCCAAAACAGGGGGAGACGGCACAGCAACTATTTGAACGCATCAAAAAAGACCCGGCAATTCAAACCATCAATCACCAACTGGCAGATAGAAGCAGGATGATTGGGTTAGAAAAACGAGCATCAAGGAGCGCGATCGCATCTGAAAAATTACGACAACAGTTAGAAAACCATGTTGAGGAATTGGAGTCTGAGAACTTTTACTGGAAACAGCAAGCTGACCAATTGAGGGATTTGCCCCTAGAAGATGTGGCTTGGCATTTGGGGTTAGATAAGGCAGATAAAGGAGACAACCGTTGGAAGGGGTTGGGACAAGTTATCAATATTAATGGTTCTAAATGGTACGACTTTACAGCAGAAAAAGGTGGTGGTGGGGCGATTGATTTGGTAATGCATGTTGCGGGGTGTAATTTTCGTTCGTCCTTGGCTTGGTTGTGCGATCGCTTTGGTTCCGAGGGAATGTTGCGTGCTTCCAGGGCAAAGGTGGAAGAGCAAGCGTCTAAAATTGTGGCTACCGAACCCGTACCGCAATTTGTACCTCCCTTGGAAGATAGCCCGAAGTGGCTGCATGTTAAGAATTATTTGATTAAGGCAAGGGGATTACCGGAGAATTTTGTCGATGGTCTTCATTCCAAGGGATGGCTTTATGCCGACGAGCAACAAAACGCTGTTTTTACTATGCGCGAGCTTCCCTATTGTGCTACATCTACGTTTAATAATGACGGTGCGAAGCGAACTGCTAATACAGGTGCAGAATCATCGCTTTCTATGGGTGCGACATCGGGAGATTACGAAACTACCACCGGAGCATTTTTACGAGGGACGCGGGGAGAAGATAATTCCTTTATGGGATATGTGTCGGGTACGAAGCGAACCGAGGGATGGTTTTATTTCCACTTTGGGGGGAAAGCAACGGATGAGGTTGAAAAGGTTATTATTTGTAAATCCCCCATCGATGCTATTTCCTGTTGTGCCTTATCTTTGGCGGTAAGTTCGGGTGTGCCTCAAACGCGGATGATGTTTTTGGCGGTGGATAGTCTCAAGAGTTTGCCGTTGGATTTTCTCAAGGATATTCCTGCTATTACTGTTGCCTGCGATAACGATGATGGGGGACGTAATAGGGCGAAGGCTATTAAGGAATTATTACCGCAAACGGTTATCAAGCAATCAAAAGCGGCTGATTGGAATACGGAATTGCTGGAGTATCAGCGACAGAATTTGGTAAGGGCTGCGGAGGGGGAAAAGAAAAAAAGTCGGGGATTGGAGCGTTAATCAATTGTTTGCTTGAACCCCTACGTTAAATCGGGTGGGGTAAAAGTACCCTGAAACCCGGCGACATTCGGCTATGGAAATCCTCAACGCTACTATAAGAGAACGGGTAGCCCAAATTATTACGGAGTTCTTGGGAGAAATATGAACTATGAACACAGTCACACTAGATCGAGAACGCTTCCAAGATATTTATACGAACGAAAAAATACAGAGGCAATATTGTTTTTCCAAAATGACAAATCAAGTAAGTACAGTGTAATTAATTTTCTCCTGATGTCATCAATATAAATACGTAAAATAAGAAATAGTAACTTCTACCAATAACTTCTACCAAGTTCTCACAGAAGCGCATGGCTGTAACTCCTGATTACAAAACGTATCTTGAAAGTATCCTCCAGACATATGAACGCTGGTCGAATTTGTACACGCTGACAGATACGCTAGGCAAAGCAGAAGTTAATATGCCATTGATGGCACAATTAATACCGTCTAAACAAGATGAACAAACGCCATCTGGGAACAAACAAGAGAAAAACGAACGCTTACCAGTGCTAGAAGCTATCCGTAAATATGCGAGTGAGCATATATTATTGGTAGGTAAGCCTGGTTCGGGGAAATCAACGGCACTGCAACGTCTGTTGTGGGAGGAGGCGAGCAAGAATTGTGCGAGCGAGGAAGGATGGTCCGCTGGTATTATTCCCGTATTGGTCGAATTACGTTCTTGGCTACCAGAAACAGCTTCAGTTATAAAACTCATCCAAAAGGTTTTTCGGCAAAATAGACTGCGATTAGACGAACGCGAAATTGAAGACCTCTTATTTGATGGCAAGTTGTTATTGCTACTTGATGGTTTAAACGAGCTACCATCTGATGAGTCGCGGCGAATGGTAGCAGAATTTCGCTCAGATTTTCCCCAAACTCCGATGATATTTACTACAAGGAATTTGGCAATTGGGGGCGATTTAGGGATTAAAAAGCAGTTGTCTATGCAACCCCTAACAGAAAAACAAATGTGCCAGTTTGTCAGAGCATATTTACCCAAACAAGGGGAGAAGATGTTACAGCAGTTGGGTGATAAACTGCGAGAATTAGGAGAAACACCGCTTATTTTAAAGATGCTTTGCGATGTTTTTGATAAAGAAAAGCAAATTCCCAACAGTCGGGGTGGTTTATTTCGGTATTTTGATAAAGAATTTGATAAATTAAAAGGGCAAGTTGCGGTTACAGACAAACTGCGTCAATGGAAGCCAGAGTTATTGCAACATCTAGCGTTCGCTATGATGCAAGGAGAAAAAATAACAGACTTACGGTTAGTCATTTCTCGAATGCAAGCAGAAGATATTTTGGAAGAGTCGCTGAAAAATAGGATAAACTCTCCTGGGGAAAAAGCCAAAGATTGGCTGCAAGATTTATTAAAACATTATTTAATTCAAACGGTTGATGGAGAACAAATACAGTTCCATCATCAACTATTTCAAGAATATTATGCGGCGGAATATTTACTAAGACTTTTGCCAAAATTGAGCAATGAAAAATTAAAACGGGATTATTTGAATCTTCTCAAATGGACAGAACCTCTTGCGTTAACATTAGCTTTACTGGATGATGAAACACAAGCGCGAAGAGTATTACAATTGGCGTTGGATGTAGATTTGAAGTTGGTAGCGAGATTAGCCGAAGAGGTGAATAGTAACTTTAAAGAGAAGACAACAAGTTTTATTAAACAACTGAAAAATCTTCAAGGATGCAAAGATTGGTTATCGAGTATATCGCTTCAAGGTATCCGCAATGAAAGACAAGAATACGAGGGACATCAATTAGAAATTCGTGGTTATGCAGGAGCCAGTTTTTATTTGGGAGATGATGGTATACCAGTAATTGATTTTCGTCAATCTAATCAAATCGTAAATAAAGAAAATTATAAGCCTGGAAACATTGTTTACGAATATAAAAGAACTCATGACGAAGAATTATTAGTTCCAATACTTCAAGATTTAAAAAATGAAGACTGGTATATTCGGTTTGATGCTGCTAGAACACTGGGTGAAATCGGTAGTGAGTCAGCTATTGATGAATTAAGCCAAGCATATAAGGCTGAACAGTTGTTTGAATTTCCTTTTATAGTTTGTATAGCTATTATAAGAGCTTTAGGAGAGATTGGTAGTGAAAAAGCAATACCTACGCTCCGTGAGGCTTTGATAAATGGTGAAAATATTGCTGTTAGAAACGGAGCAGTTAATGCGCTATTAAAAATTGAAAGTGATGCAGTAGTCCCCATTTTAATAGAAGCACTAAAAGATGAAGATTGGTATATTCGCGAGTCAGTAGTTGAAGCATTAGGAATAGTAGGGAATGAAAAGGCTATTTCACCATTACAAAATACTTTCAATGACCCACAATATAGTGTTATTTGGCGAGTCGCCGAGGCTCTAAACTTAATTCAAGAACGCTGTAAATTTTATAACTATGAAATTTTCCATTCCCCACGAATTGAGGAGTCCAGTCAAACAGATTTACAAAGCTCTCAATCAATCACTCACATTTTTAATGCACCTGTTGGCAATGTAAACACTGGGGTTGTAAATAATCAAGGGAATCAAGTTGGAATTCAAAATAATGAACAAACTCAATAAAAGGAATTAAAGCATGTCAGAAACTTCAAACAACCCAAATACTCTTAATTTTAATGCACCTGTTGGCAGCGTTAACGCAGCGCCTGTTACAATACAAGGTCACGCAATTGGAATTCAACACAATTACGCACCAGAACAAAAACAAAGCCTTGCAGACGCAGCAAAAGAAATTCAAGATTTATTGAATCAACTTGCCCAAACCAATCCAACTACCACTGAATACGAAAAGCAATTACTACTAGTCAATAAATTTAACGAAGAAGTCAAAACAAATTCGCGCATTAGAGATACGATTTTAGTAGGTGGAATCGAACTAATTAAAATGCTTTGTCCACCACTAGGCATCCCCATTGAGATGGGTAAAAAGTGGTTGGAAACAGCAGAGAAAAATAACCCTCACAACAACTCTTAAGACTGAGGTAGCGTTCTTGAATTTTGACCCAAGAAAATACCCAGTAATGAAAAGGACTTTAAATATTTACTGATTAGAGCGTTGTATAGGCGAGACTCTAGTAAGTGTGAGGTATATTATTCGGTGTCAATTTGTACTTAACGCGCCCAGAGGAACCTATCAATAACTTGGGGAGAAAAATGTTCTAAAATGTTACCGTAATATCGCTACGGTCGGGTTTTGCTGACTGAGCAAAGTCCATAAAACTCAAGTATATTTAAGATGGATGAGACTACTATTAGCCTAACTCGAATAACGGCATCAATTGGCATGGATATAAAAAAACAACTTCTCCAAGAAATTGAATCCTCTCCAGATATTGTCCTAGCTGAAACGCTAGACTTTTTACGTTTTCTCAAGACAAAAACAAGGTCTGAGGAAGCACCCCGCGATTCTTCAACAAAAGATGATATTGCTGATGGGGATAGTCACTCTCTAACACCAGAAAGTAAAACTGAAATAAAGGAAGCAACACCAATTCTTAGAGGTTCAAAAGCAGAAGATTTGTTAAAATTTGCGGGAACTTGGCAAGGGAATGACTTTGAAGAGTGCTTGCAGCTTGTTTACGAAACCCGTTCTCAGGCAGAATTTTAGCAATGTATCTCATAGACACCAATCATTGTAGCCGCATTATTTTTGGAGAAACAAACGTCGTTCGTCGGTTACAAGAACACATCGGCATCGGGGTTGCAACTAGTGTTATTGTGCAAGGCGAACTCCTTTACATGGTGCAAAAGTCCTCTCAACAAGAGGCAAATCTTCGCTTTGTCAGAGCTTTTCTACAAACCATAGACCTTTATCCCATTAATGGAGGGGTTGCCGATGTTTACGGTAGCCTCAAAGGGGAAATTATCGAACATTTCGGTCCCAAAGATAAAGCAAAGCGCAGAAATTTTACAGTTCAAGATTTAGGTTTTAGCGATAACGATTTGTGGATAGCATCGACTGCTCTGTACTATAATCTCACTGTTGTTTCAGGTGATAGCGATTTTCAGAGAATACAGATGGTACAAGCCTTGCTGTTAGAATCTTGGCTTTAAAAGCTTCCCAATACTAAGCGATACTTACGGGTAATTTGTATAAAGGGAATAATAGGAGATTTTCAAGCCTCACTATTTTGGTTTCTACTGTTGACATACACGAGTTTTCCGCAACTGGAAAACGCTTCGCTAAATCGGGCGGGGATTGGCACTGCCCCAAAGATTCTTCATAAGGCAAAATATTTAATCATGGCAGCGCCAATCCCTCCGCTTTGCCGCCCGATTTTTCCCAGTTGCTAGGTTGACTGTAGGGCTAATATTATATTGTCGGTAGGCTTTGTCCAGCCGTAGGTAGTAGCATAAGCAACAGCAACCACCATAGAAAGTAAAGCCTCACGATAGATAATGCAAATGCACATCGTAGGGGATGAGCTTCATTTCGTCATAGGCGATCGCAAATATTGAAACAAATTCATTCAAACTAGGACTTACGCATTGACAGAAAAATCAAAATAGGAGGTATGGCTTTCAGCGCTTAAAGCTTGTTTTTCTGTTGCCCACTAAGCGATCGCTCACAACAAAAGGTGATTTTTAAAAGCCTGGAACGAAGTATTTACGTTGATACACAGGATGATTCGTTTGTACAGTGCGTAAGTCCTACAAACTTAAGTCGTTCGCGAAGCACTTTGCATTTCCCCATGTTGCCGAATATGTTCGACTAACCGCTTGGTTTCACCACCTGCTAATTCTAGTTCCCTGAGATTACCTACTAAAACAAACAATTCCCTTGCCCTACTAACGGCGGTATTTAGCAGATTAGGCTTGCGGTTAAGGAACCAGAAACTATGCTCTTTATGGCACTGGTAAGCAGATAAAATAATGACTGCTTTTTCTCCCCCCTGGAAGGTGTGAACTGTGCCAATATCATCCCAAGAAAAGTTTCGCCAACGATTCGTGAGTCGATATCTCAGGGCATTGGCTTGCTGCGAAAATGGGGACATCACTCCAATTGTCTTCGATTTATCGGTAGCGCCAAGGTCATAGCCCTGTTGAAGTAAAGATGCGATCGCAGTTTCTACGGCATCGATTTCTTCGGGATTGGTGTGGTTTAAGTGGCTTCCCTCAACGTGGTAAGCCAGCAGGTGTTTAACTGTTGTAGTTTCATCGTAATTGGAAAGGATTTGCAAACCACCGGGATAGTTGGGACTGCAAAACTGGATAATGGGTGGGGTACAACGGTAGTGATTTCTGAGGATAATGCCGTTGCCTAAGTCTGATTCTGTGCCACTAGCACCAGCAGCGCGATGGTAAGCGGTGGCTGTGTATTTCGCAGTGGGGGCATAACGATAGTAGTCTTCGTTTGCCATGCCCATATCCAGAAAGGCGGTTTTGAAATATTGTTTGATGGTATCGTCGCAAAGGTTGACAATTGGCTCAATTTGTTGGGGGTCGCCAGCCACTACTGCCCGTTGCGATCGCACTAGCAAGGGAAATAATTGATGTACGAGTGTTGTACCTGCTTCATCCACCAGTGCTAGCTTGACGCTATTGGGTTGGAGGATTGGCAGCATGTTACGTATTGATTGCAGACTGGAGCTAATGACGGGGAAAATTAAGCTTAAGTCGCGGTAGATGGCATCCGCGTCAGTTTCCAGTTTGAGCAATGCATCCCCGTCCCCCGTCAAGATGCTGCCATAGGTTTCTAATGCTCGAATAACGCTATCTTTGCGTCGAAGAACTTCTTGATGAAGAAATGCCCAGGCATGTTGGAATAGTGATAGTTGCAATGGGTGGTGGTCGCGGTAAAAACTACTGTACCAATGATCTTGGGGGTAATTGTCAAGTTGATTTTGAATTTGTTTTTGGATTTGTTGATAACTGAAAAGTTTTAATTCTAATTGCTTGTTTAATGCTGTTAGTTTGGTTTGAATATTAGTGACTTCCTGATTTAAATTTTGCCATTGTTGTAAGCAATCCAGTTTTTGCTGAACCTCCATCTGGACTGTGGTTAAGCTCAAGCGGTCAAGGGGAATTTGAAAGGGATGAGAGGAAGCCAAGGTGTTTAAAACAGCAGCATTTGTCCGATTTGCTAGACGCTTGAAAACTAGCTTGTCGGTTGTAAAATTAATCAAGTTATAGGCACGTTTGGCGATGGAGTCGGATTCTTTTGGTAGTTCCCGTTCTGCTTGGGATAATCCCTCTTTTATTTGCTGGTAAGCGGATATGGGAAAGTTTGCGTAATCTCCCAAACGCGATCGCTCCTCTGTTAGCGCTTGTAACTCGGAATTATTTGCCGCAATATCGTTATTGAGGGATTGGATTTCTATATCGAGTTGCGATCGCTTTTCTGCATCGACAGCTTTTTGGCTTTTATTAAATCGGTTTTGCTCTATTAATTGTTGAATTTCGTTTTCTGCCCTTATAAATTTGAGTTTGGCTTGTTCCCAAGAATCTGGGTTAAATTCGGTATTTCGCAGCCAGTCTTGCCTTGATTGCAGTTTTGGTAGGGTTTCTCGACGGATAATGCTTTGGTTTCCACCAGGAAGATAAAACTGTTCGGTAGAAAATTCAGTTGGAAGTTCCGTAGAAAGCTCTGTAGAAAGTTTGATGGGAATTTCGTGCGGAGATTCAGTAGAAAATTTATCTGTCAGTCGAGAAAGGAATTTTTGAATAGCACTATTGTTGGTGCTAGCAAAGAGGATTAAATTATTCCCATCTTCCTCCCCGCGAACAAGTCGTAATGCCCGATTAACTACTTGCTGTGCTACCAGGTGCAGAAACACTTCTGTTTTTCCAGTTCCCGGTGGTCCACAAACGGCTGTCAGTAAATTCTCTTGTGTGTGTTTGAGGACAGATGCTTGATATTCATCGGGAGTATGGGAAGGAAAAGCTCCCAAAAACATTATTTCGTGTTGGGGCGATACCTGCGGTGGTAAACTACGCGGTTTTCCAAAAAGGTATTGCATTGCGGGGTGAGTCTCTGTTAGCCAGTTGCAAGGATGGGGTGTTTCTTGAATTTGCTGTTGGATTCCTTGCAGGTCGAGTTTGAGCAGGGCATTATAGGGAGTAAAGTCGCAGCGCAGTAAATAAGGTTGGCGAAAAGTTTTATATCTCCCGTCTGGTAAGTCTACCAAGTCAATAAAATCCCGCAGGGTTGCAAATCGTCCTTTAAAAGTGTCTTCTAAAAATTTCAATATTCCCGACGCGACTATCAATGATTCGGCTTGCTCTTCCTCTAGCCCATACAGCCGCATCAAATTAACGACAACTGGCTGAAACTCATATTCGGTCAAGTCCCAGCCAGTTTTCCGATAATTGCCTTTGAAAATTGGCGAAATATCAACCGTGAAGAGAGGTAGATATTTCAGCTTTTGTTCCTTCCCCTTTCCCTGAATTAGATAAATTTGCGGGAATGCGATCGCCATTTGAAAATCATTGGGTTTTCCTCTCTTGGCTGCTGCTTGTTGCTGTTGCTGGAATTGTTTAAATACTTCGCCATCCAACATTAGCTTGTTCCCAACAAGCTGCACTCCCTTGTCTACAACTTTTGGGTAAACATCCGACCCCCGCTCAACCTCGGCTTGAGTCAGTTCTTCTAACCTGATATACGCTAACCAGGCTTGTATTATCTGGGTAAATTTTTCCAACTCTAGCATGGGATTAAAAGGGGAACTACTGTACTAACTGGCACTCTCCCCTAACTTAATCTTTTTTCTCGTTTGTCGGCAATATCCCAGAGTAATAAACAGTTTTCTACGAAATTTTTAACATTTATATATAGTTGTCAATAATGTTGCTGTCAAGTACAATCATTGCAAAACTTCCCAATCTTCCAAAGCGACTGGGGAAGTGGGGTCTTCATAACGAACTACTTTACCACGCAGGGGATAAAGGTCTGTTTCTGGTTGATTAGGTGATGCAACAGTCTGCTGTGGAACTTTTCCTTCGAGAATAATCACCTCCACAGTATCCCCTGCATGAAAAGGTAAGTCCCGCAGTATTAAAGTTCCATCTTCAGCTAAAACAGCTTCTACTTTGTGAACATTCATCCTGTTACTCCTGTTTTTTTATGGAGAGGGAGAAGAAAATCAAATACGTTCCTCTATTTATTATGAAGCTTTGACATAGATAACGAAGAGTAATTCCCAAGCTTCACATAAAAATAAACGACCAGGACACCCAGAGTTAAAGCTTCTTTGTTCTAGTAATAAGACAATAAAACTGTATCTGCTTATAGTCCCGCTTACCCTTCGTTTGTCAGAGCCTCCAATTGGATAAGCAATTTTTCTACCTGTTTGCGTTTCTTGGGGTCTGACCAAATCGGTGATTTTCTCAGCTTGGTAGTCGCCACAGTAAAACGCTCTTTGTAGTCGTTCGACTCTGTTTTTTGGGTGGAATTTGGGGTTTTATTATCGCTGATATATTGCTTGATTTCGCTTAAAGACCAGTTTTGGTTAATGGCTTGTTCTAAAAAGGCAACGCGCTCCGAAGTATCTTGAATAGTGGCGATCGCTCTAGCCTTGGTATATTCAATAGAACCTTTTCGTAGTGCCTCAAGGATGTCTTCAGGGAGGTTTAACAAGGGCAAGCGGTTATTAGCAAAGGATTCCCAGGTCATTAAGCCCAAGCCTTCAAACACTTCTTCAACTATTTTTAGTTCTGGATTTTCTGGCTTTGAGTCTGGCTGCGTAACGTTTCCAACTTTTCCAATAACGTTATTGGAAGCCTTGAATTTCCCATCTCTCTCTTTGGCAATAACATTATTATCAGAATCTTCTCCTTCTATTTTCTGTTTTCCAATAACGTTATTGTCGGCATCCAATTTATCGGTTTCATCTTCGGAAATAATGCCATTATCAGCCTCAAAGTTATCGGTTTCGTTTTTTCCAATAACGTTATTGGAAGCTTCCTTTTCTCCATCACTAACCTTTTCAATAACATTATTGTCCGCGTCTAATTCCCCTTCCTTATTCTTTCCAATAACATTATTGGAAGAGTCTTCAGAAGGTAATTTCTGTTTTCCAATAACGTTATTGGAAGACTTGCTTGCTGCTTTGCGGTCGTGTTGCAAGCGGCGCAGTAATGGCGGGATTTCGTTAATGCTGCGATTGAGTTTGAGAGCTAGTAGTTGCAGGATACCTTCCGTTTCATCGACTGGGTTAAGGTCTTCTCGCAATAAGTTCTCTATCAGTGCCAGTTGAAAAGCGGCGTTGTCGTCTAATTCTCTGATGACGACGGGGACTTCTTTTAATCCAATTTCCTTGGCGGCACGATAGCGACGTTCTCCTGCAACTAATTCGTGTTTTTCCCCACCTATGAGGCGTACCAATAGGGGTTGGAGGATACCATGCTGTCTGATGGATTCGGTTAGCTGCTTTAATGCCTCTGAGTCGAAATAACGACGAGGTTGGGTTGGTGGCAGATGAATCTGGTCTAATGGGATGGTCTGGGAAGAATCGGCATTTTTGATGCCTGTGGTGTCCCAAGGAACTTGAATTTTGCTTTTGAGGGGTTGACTGGCTTTTGTGCGTCTCATGTTAAGGATTCTATGCTAACGGCTATTTTTTTGAGGATTTCAACGGATGGATGCTTGGGTTCGTACACCGCTAGGGGCATTCGCTCTTCCGAAGCATCAACAAAAGCTGTGGAGCGGGGAATCGGGGGAAAGACTGTTCCGGCGCTGGCTAGTTGTTCGGTGATGGCTGCGAGGGTGCGAGTGTCCTGGGAGTTGCGGGCATCGTATTTTGTCGGCACAAACCCGGCTATTTGCAGTTTGCGGTTGGGTTTGTTGCGGACTGTAGCCACGGTTTTTAATAGTTCCCCTGTGCCCTCAAAGGCTTTGAAATGGGTTTCCAATGGCACGAGAACGTGGGTGGCAGCTACAAGGGAGATGTAAGAAAGCAACCCTAAGCTGGGAGGGCAATCTATCAAGATAAAATCGTAATCTGATTCAATTGGTTCGATGGCTTCTTTGAGACGGAAATCCCGCATGGAAGCACTTACCAATTGCATTTCTGCCGTGCTGAGGGAAATATTGGCTGGGGCTAAATCCATACCGTGAATTCCCTCATGAATTGGCAGGGGTTGTTCTTCCACAATGGCATTGTGGACGGTTTGCTCTAATTCTCTCGGAACCAAGCCCATAAATATAGTTAAGCTGGCTTGGGGGTCGATGTCGATGAGCAGAACGCGATGACCCAGTTGTGTTAGCTGGTAGCCCAGGTTCTGGGTAATGGTGGTTTTGGCAACACCTCCCGCCTGGTTGAAGACTGCGATAATTCGGCTCATAAGTTTGTTTGCCTGCCCAGTTACCATTAAAGATAACTGGAGATGGGTAAATTAGTGCTGTTTATTTTGGGGATGGGGCTATTGTTTGATTTAAAATTCTGATGACGATATAGGTTAGCACATTGTGGAGAAAAACAATCACTTAAACATTCTGAGCCAAAAATACAGGGGTTTAGCTATGCTAAACCCCTGTATTGATATACCACAGATGAAAAGCATATCCTCAATTACTTGGTTCTGGAGCGGTAATATCTAAGATGTTAACTAGCAAATCAAAAATTGTTTGCTTGGTAGTTAATAACAGAGTGGAATCTGGTGGTGTTAGGCTTAGAGAATCTAGCCATTGATGGCAGGTTTCACTAATAGCTTCTAAATGCTGAGTAAGTAAATGAGGGGCAATTTCATCGGCACTTTGTTCCAGGATTTTGGGAACGACTTGGAGCAAGCTATCTAATTTTTCAGCTATTGGTAAAGGTGGACGAACCTCCGTTCCTGTTTCTTGCTTGGCTTGTTGTAGCAGTTGACAACAACGGTAATGGGCAGATTGAACGCGATGGAGGCTATCGTTTGCTTGTCCTGCTGTGCTGATGTTAATAGGGGCGATACTAGTCAGGGGAGTGCAGAGGCTATACCAGCGTAGCGCATCCATCCCAATAGCTGAAATTAGTTCCTCTGTGGCTAGATCGGGAATAGGATGTATTTTCTGGTTAGCTTTGTGGAAAGCATAAAGTTTAATGGGCTGGACGATGATAAATTGAAATTGCTCTTTGGTGTAGCCTAAACATTGCATTGCGGCTGTTAGTTGGATGTCGTAGCCAGTGTAAGTAGGGGGACGTAAGAGGATGATTTTATCATAGCCTTGTTGGAATATTTCATGGTAACGGGCGATGTCTTCCAGGAGTTGGGTATATTCGCCATCGCGGTGTTGCAGAACTCTGTCGTAGTCGTCGCCAAAGTCGGCAGTTTTGATAAACCAGTCTTTGGGTTCGTCTTTGAGTTCGATATTGGCGGGTAAGTCGGCAGCTATTTGGCGCGACATGGAGGCTTGGTAGATTTTGGGGTGGGCTTTAAGGGTATTAAGGAAAGTTTCCGGGTTAGGGGTTTGTTGAGAAGGGGCGATGAGAATGTGGTTGTTTTTTTGGAAGAGGTTTTTGAGGGTATCGGTGTAGATAAACCGCACTTCGGCTGATGAGTTTAGTTGATCTGCGGGGATTTTAGGGGAATCGAGGTGAGTTTGATGTGATTCTATCATGTTGAAATGCTGTGTTAATGAGAGTTATTGATGTGATCGCACTACTACCATCAGGATAAAGAAGTGGCGGGATTAAATATCTTATAGGATTTGAGAGAAGTCTGATAGCACCGCACGTAATCTTAAAAATGTGTAAATTACTACAATTTAAAACTTTCAGTGCTTCCGAGAGAAGCATTAAATTGCCCACCTAGAAAAACTTTTCCCTCTCCTTCTATGGTAATAATTTGCTCTGCAATTGCCTTAGTTGCCACTTCAGTAGAATTTCGGAAGTTTGTGAAAAACGAGAAAATGGTAGCCAAGCTTTTCACTAAATCACCTGTGAATTCTCCAAGGTTCTCAACTTGTGTCAGCTGAACTATGTCTTGAACAATCTTTGAACCTGAGTCAATAAGTTGAGAGATATTATCTATCTTCGCTTCAATTTTAACTGTACTAATGGCTTGACCTTTGGAAGCAATTGTTGAATTGATTTCATTAACCTTACTCTGCAAAGATTTACCAGCCAAAAATTCCAATTGACTAGCCGCAAATGAAGGAATTTCAGCAACCATAGATATTTCCTGCAACGTCCCCTGAAAACTTTCTAAAGAAAAGCTTACTTTGCCTTCAGTGTTCAACCCAAATGCAAGACTCAGAGCAGCACCACTACTAAATCCACCTTGAACATCTAAGCCAGCTTCTACAGTTGCAGTTTGATTGAAACCACCAAATTCATTTTTCTTAATTCCGCCTTTAAGTGATGGAGTATAACTAATTTCTCCCTTTACCCAGGGACTTATTGCTTCTGCGAGAAAAGTTCCGCTTAAAGAAGGTTCAACAGAGTAAATATTTTGCAAAATTACAGATTGGAGTATTAGATCAACATTATCGAAGGGAGTTGGTAACTCTTTAAAGGTAAATACTCCAAGCCTTGCCATATCCTCATCGCTGTCACGATCAAATTTGTACTTAACCTCAACACCCAAGTTTGGCTGTACACTAACTCCTGCTTCAGCTTTAACATTAATAAGCTGACCAGAAGCTTTTATATTACCAGTTTGGATGCTCGTGCTAAGAACACCTTCAATAGGTGAACCTAATCCTTTACCAATTTCAAGACCAACAGAAGGCTTGATGCTTGTGAAATAGAATGGTTTACCGTTTTCATCAAACTCTCGTGAAAGTTGATACTCTGTGCTTCCCTTTAAAGTTCCTCCTGCGATGATTGCATCTGCCTCAATACCTATACCACCATTCAGATTGATAGATTTCTCAGTATTACCAGGAAGTAATGAATCTAGTGTACTTCGGACTAAATCAGCAAAAGCTTTCTTCGCTTTTTCAAATGCCTGTTTTGCTTCTTCTACAATTTGTTCACGAACTTTAATAAGTTCTTCCTTAGCAAAATTATAAGCTTCTTCAGCAGTTTGATAATCACGACGGAAAAGAGCATCTAAAACGCGCTTTCTTTCTTCTGGATCGGTCAAAAATGCTTCAATCTGTCGAGCTATGCTAAGAATTCTTTGTCCAGCACTAGCGATCGCTCTCTCCAAACCTGTCTTAGTCGCCTCTATCTGCTGCTCAACACCATGAATCTTGTTGTAAAGCGTCCCTGTCTTATCACCAAAAATGGCATCAACAACCGCTGCAACAGCACTTTGAGCGCGGGGTTTAATCCAATCAACAGTTCCTTTGGCAAAATCACCGACAGAGGTGACTGAACTCTTAATACCATTAGCTAGATTATTTGCCAAAGGTTCAACAACACTATCGTAGAAATTCCATTTGAACCCACTGGTAATTGTGTTGCCGAATATCTTAACTTCTGGAATATTGACTCCAACATTCCGTAGCCATTGAACAGAATCAAGAACTTTTCCTTTAAATTCGCCAACCCAATTATTGATATTTCCAACTAAATTATCAATTGTTTGCTTCAATTGTTGGGCTGCTGTTTCAATGGCACCATTAATTTCAGCACCAGTTCTGTAAGCATTCTTGAGAACTTCAGTGAACTGCCAAATTGCATCTTTAACTCCAGTTTGCACCCAATCAACTTTTCCTTTTAACCAACTCCTAGCACCATTAACTGCTCCTTTAAAAGAATCTTTAGCAGACCTTAATTGGTCTCCAAGCCAGGGAATATTATAAGCTTGACCGGGAATGTTACTTTCAATTTGATTGATAATCCAATCAGCCGTACTATCTATGCCATTTTTAATGGGGTTAGCAACAGAATCAACCCAAGCACGTCGCTCATCTCGAATACCATCTAATGCACGATGAACCTTTGCCCTTTGCTCACCATTCATTTGGTTGAGCAGTTGCTGTAACTCCTGCTCATAACTTTGCTTCTCTCGTCCAAGCTGCTGAGTTCGAGTATTAGCTTTGGCTCGTTCAGGAATTACAAAATTGTTCAACGCGGTGTCATAAATCCGCTTAATTCTGGGGTCAGCAAAGGTAACACCACGGCTACCACCAGCGCCACCACTACTACCGCTATTACCATTACCACTATTACCACCACCAACACGCCACCCTGCTGGAGGTCCTTTCTCTGACTGAGATAGTAAGTGTTTAAATTTAACAATTAGTTCATAATCCGTCGTTACGCCCTTCGGACTATTAACCCGCAACATATAAGTTCCCGGAATCAAATCAGCAATCAACTGCTCATCGGTGATGCCATCCCGCATTGAGTATGAAATCGGACGATTCCGAACGTCATACAGCACCAAATCAGCATCTGCCAGCAGTTGCTTCAACTCAGCTGTGATTCGACCATTGCGCGACAAAGTAAACCTGTAGTAATCATCGGGGACAAGGTTCCCAACCGTCTCTCCTGTCAAGCGAGTCTCAAATGGATCAACTGGACCAAATTCCGGTAACGGCTTGGCAATGAACCAATCTAAGCCACCTTTACCTTGCTGCCGAGTAATTTCTGCTTGACGTTCGAGTTCGCGCAGTCGTGCTTCTTCTTTAAGACGTTCTTCTTCTTGCCGACGGCGCTCCATTTCTTCACGCAAACGCCGTTCCTGTTCTTCAAGTTGCTGCTTTTTAGCTTCCGCTTCCCGTTGCCGTGCTTCCGCTTCTTGGCGAACTCGCTCCTGTTCCCGCGCAAATGCCTCTTCCTGTTCTCGCCGAATCCGTGCTTCTTCTTCTTGCCGTTGCCTTAACTCCGCTTCCCGACGTAGCCGTTCTTGTTCCTGCTCCCATTCATAGTTAGGATGCCAAATAGGGACTTTAGCTGTATTACCTTTAACAATCCAGTGAGGATCGGAAAAACCATTTTTATTTGAAATAAATGCCCAATACGCCCGATCGTTTGCCTTTACCACAGCAGAACGATTATCCTTACTAGGATGTGTCATATACTTGTCTGCGTAGTCACTAATTGTGTGACCTGCCCACCAATCACCAATAACAATTTCCTCCCAATCATAATACTCACCATTCTTCCAGAATCGCTCTGCGTGCGCCCAAATTTCCGGTGCTACTGTATCCGGGTCAACCTCTGGCATAGTGGCATAGATAAACTCCTCATCTGGATTACCAAAAGAAGTTTCAGCCAATTGCCGGAAAGCCTCAATTTGCTCAGGACTCAAATCTTCTTGATTAAACTTCTGACCGCCAAATAACCCAAAATCAGGAGTAGCCCGATTCAAATTTACTTCGTACCCCAAATCAGCTAAAGATGCAATGGTGACAGCACTAATCGGCGCATTTCCACCTTTACCATTGTTATAATCAGCGGTCATCACCTCATCTTGGAAGACATTTTCATTCCAATGCAAACCTGCTGAACCATTCCCCTCATTTTCCAGGGCAATATTATCTGTCAAACCGCCCAATTCGTTAAAGGCTTTCACCGCATCCTTACCGTTATATTGAGCCAACGGTGTACCAGCGTAATCAACTAAACCCTTAGCTTCCCAAAGATTACCAAAACCTAACCCGTGCAACAGTTCGTGTTCAACTACACTAAACAACTCCCCAGAACGTTCTAGGTCGGCAATGTCAGCCGCATCAAACTGAGTGATAGACTGAGCAGGTAGCATTGTCCCAAAGCGCATAAAATCAATTTTCGTCTGCGCTGCTGTACCACCAGCACCATCTAAATTGGTAGCAGAAATTTTAAAGTTGACATCATCGATAAGTTTCCCGTCAACAATGGCGGTAGGTAAGCCTTTAGTAATAATTGCTTCAACGCTTTTAGCAGCAGCCCGAATGATTTCTTGTTGCGAACTAGTCAACCCACCTTCAAATTCCAAATCAATATTGAAAGGTTCAGCAGCTTTACTCTCAAACCCATTCAAACTATAGGTTCCTGGCGTATCACCTTTGTTATCAATTTTGACAATTACATCACCAGTAACTCCAACAGGTAGTTGTAAAGTATAGTTACCTTTAGAAAAAACCTGACTTCCTAAAAATTGTCCAGATGGCATGAGATAATTGACCGATATCTCACCTGACAACACAGAAATATCGGCATTTTTTAAGTCATTAATATTAGCTCTAAAAATATCTGTAGGGTCAATCTTGCTAACTTGATCAATTACATCTACGATGCTAGAACGCACTATTGATGTAGCATTTTCCAAGTTGTTACCACCTGTATCCACATTGGTTAGCGGTACAATTGGCGCTTTAGCTCCAAGAAAAGTGGTAACTCCTGGTAATTCCTTGCCTGAAGGACTCTCACCATTGTAAATTCCTACAGATTCTGCTGGACAAGCATCTTGACTGTACAGCGTTGGTGTATTTTCAATAACTGAATTGGTAGATACTGGTAAATTATGAAATAATGGCAAATCCGGAGAACTAGGCTCAACAAGCACATAACTAAATTGATTATCTAATACAGAAGCATGATGATCTGATAAGGAAATTTGGGGATTCAGTAACTCTAAAGTATTTGTCTCTGGAGTATGAATTAAGCTAGTATGACTCGAATCGATTTCCATTGATGAAAGAGTATGTAAATCAACTAAAGATGGGTCAGTCGAATGCTCAACACCACCAATCAAAACACTAGGGCTAATATTCTCATCAAGAGGAAAACTTTTGCCCTGCCATACTTCTCTCGGTTTTGACTTCTTTGATTTTTTAGCTTTTTGACCCTTCTGACTACCAAATCCCAAAAAACCCATAAATGCACCCTTTACCTGTATCTTTTTATTAGTCCACGGAGGTGGATTTTGCTTGTATAGGCAAGCCAATAGAACCTTACGGTTTCCGCAGGGTAATATGTGGCTTGCGATTTATAAATTTTCTTTATAAATTTTCTAACTGTTGGGTATATTTAAAATTGTATTAAATGATTTCAGTAGGGTCAATTAATTGCAACTCACCATACGGAGAACGATGAGGAAAATTTTCTTCACTTGGTTCAACTGAGCCGATAAATGGTGTTTGTCGAGATTGTGGATTATTTGAGATGGAAAAATCAGTGATTGGTAGCAAACCATTATTATTCAAGCAATCACCCTTTTTTCTCAGTCGCTGCTTGAGTAAATAGCCTCCACATAACATACCAAAAGCTAATATACCCACAAAAGGATAAGGTTCAGGAACAGATGCAGGTTTAGTACAAGGATTATAAGAATGACTACTTGCTAGCGAAGACTTGGCATCTACTAATATAGAATTCAGAGATATTATTCCCAATGCACTTGCCAACAAAACAGTTCTAGCAGTCTTTCGGTTAGAAACTTTCATGATTTTCACTTGAATATTAATAATGAGTTTCAAAATTTAATCCAACTATTTTCCAGGAAAATATGGCGGATATAAATGCCAAATCCAGAAAAACAAGTTAACCAAAAGCCAGGTGATATAGAGTAAACAAGCAGGAGCATAAACTGCGAGAATTCCGATATCCTCAGTGCGTTCTAAACTAGGTTCTCTGCGCCATAGTTGAGCATAATACGCAAATGATCTTTGACGTAAATGGTTAATTCCCGTCATTGCTTCCACCAAATAATAGCCATCAAATTTATTCAGGGGGTTGAGATTCAGGGCTAAAGTAAATTGGGCTGCTACCATTAATAAATAAGTAGCTGTATAAAACCAATTTCCTGGCGTTGATATGCTCCATAAACACAACGCAATTCCCCAAATAACTACTTGACAAATTACCCCTGCTGCCATTACGAAAGTGCGTTGTCTGCGTTTAACTAAGCCATAAGCATCGGTGGTATTAGTGTATGCTCCTGGCAACAGGCAGATAAACATTAGTCCTATGTCTAAAACCACACCTTTGTAATGCTTTAATGTGAAAGCATGACCTAGTTCATGAATAGACACCACCAACATCATCAGCAGTACAAAAGGAAGTATTAAACTAGAAGCTTGACTACTCCATAACTCCTGCCCAAAGTTATAAATTTTCTCTTGTTTAGAAACAGCAATTACGGTAGTAAAGCCTAGAAACATGCAGAGCAACAAACAAAATTCTGTGGTAAAAAGAAATCTGATTTTATTAATATTGCGATTTAGCCATTCATCAGGATTAAAGAGACGAAACTTGAAAAACAGTAATTGTAAGATGCTAAATTTCTTCTTCGGTTTTTGTGCCTCAAACCCTTCCAGCATTCCCTTAACTGCTAAATTCTGCAAAAGCTCTTGCACGTACAGAGGGTTGATTTTATATTTATCTACAATGGTTTCTACTGGCAGCTTGCTTAACTGTACAATCAGGTTTTTATCATAATTACTGACTTGCATATAAGCTATACTGTCTATATTTTGCAGCCGTAATAACCAATATCCATCTGTGTGCCATATCCACTGCACAGTAGATTTTAGTCGATATAATTTGATAGTTGGAGTGGTTTGTGAATCGGTAGTTGAGTTTTGTATTTCATTCCTCTTGGGAATTGCCAATACTTTCAAATCTACCAATTTGTCTAATAGCTGTAATATGAACGTAGGATGAATTTCTTCCCCAAATTCTTGCTGACACTTTTCCTGAACCTGTTTGACAGTCAATGTTCCATCAAAATACTTTAAGGCATAGCCTTCAGTTGCAGAAAATATCAGCTTTTGCTCTGTCTTAAGTGCTTGTAAGTATACTTGTTCAGAGTCAAATATAGGAAGTATTTGCCAGTGAATTTTCAGATTCGGACAAAGCCAGCTTTGATAGTCGGCTGCATTTAAATTTGAGTTTTCTGGTAGATGCATATTCTAACTACGGTAGATTACTGAAATTTTTCTATCTCACGGAGAGAATAGATTTAAAAACGTAGGCAGAATAATATTTTGTAGGTCAATGTACTGATACACGAAGATGCTGTATTTCTTAGTGATAACCGCTCTACCATGCTAAATGAATGTTAATAATGTGAAGCTGAGTAAAAATTCAGTAAAAATTTTAATATGCTCATACCACTTAAATGCTTACGTAATGTGGTTTGCAATGCTAATCACTCAAACCCCTAAATAATACAGTCTGAAAAAAGTAAAGAAAAACAGATTGAAGCATTTTGAATCATCGGGTCTTATACTTTTGTCAAAAATCAAATAACTATCAAATTAAATAATTAAACCTCGTCTATTTTGAGAACCGTAGTTTGTAACTCCAGAACTCCAGATTGTGAGTAGGCGTAGCCAACCCTACGGGCTTATGCTAGTCTGCGACAAGCCGCTCCGCGTCTACCTTACGAAGACGCAAGCTACGCAATGACAAAACTCCACTTTTCATGATGGACGAGGTTTAATCAATTAGCCAAAAGGAAAATAAATATTAATTGACAATCCCAACATTACCGCGTCGATCGCTCAACCGGCTGAGATGAATATTTCTCGTAAAAATTAGATGAACCTCGGCGGATCAACTCAAGCACGCATAAAAGCCAGGTATCATTTGCTCCAACCTACGTAACTCGGTAGCCGCTACTTCCTCAAGTAACAGCACCGCACACCAACGTCGATCGCAACTCCAACGAGAAATAGTTGCTTTCACCGCTTCCACACCCCCGACAATGGCATCCCTCAACATTTGCAGGCTGGTTTGAATTGGGGTGCTGTCCCCATCGTGAGGTTCCAAATCTCCACCGATTTCATCTATAGATGGGGAATTACCGCTTGGGTTTGAGGAATTATTCCCTTTAGAAGAATCTATCCGACTATTTTTGGCAGAATCCACCCCATTATTTTCGGTAGTATCTACCCCTCCCAATGGGGGTTTCCCTATAGCATTAGGGGGGGGGGTCGATACGAGGTCAGGAGGTGGGTCGATTCCATACTGGTTATACTTTCCAGCCTGATTTCGGGCAGCTTCCTCGGCAGCTTGACGGGTACGCTCTTCTTTCAAGGCACGTTTGTTTTGCCGATGCTTAATTACCTGGCTAGCAAATTCCCATTCTTCTTCTGCCAGGGAGAAATGTAAAACCTGTTTGCCCCTAGCACCCTGTTTGCTACTGCTGACTTTCAGCCCCAGTTGTTCCAGCAATGTCGATAACAACCACTTTGGTCCACCGCATTTTTCGTGGATGGTAAACCCTAAAATTGACTTGATTTGGCTGGCACATTTGAGGGAAATTTCATACATTCGTACCAATTCCGGGTCAGCAGCGGTAATTTCCTCCCCATTCACCAATCGCCGTAGGATGGAGGTTAAGCCGAGTATGTGTCTTGTCAACCAAGTAACCGAATGGTTTTTCCAATCGAAGCATAGGGGCAAACGCGATCGCTCCTGGTGGTCTCTCTCCGTGACGATACTTGGTGGCACTGGGTACTGTTTCCCCGTCAAAGGTTCTAGAATTGTCCCCTCCGAATCGGCAAGTAAACCTTCGAGAGCTGCGATCGCTTTAATCAATACCCCGTTATGATCTTTTTTGACCAATTCGGGGGTAACTTCCTTAACTCCGTAGGCATCCTTGATGCGGAATTTTTCGCATTGGAAAACCTGTTGGGGTTGGAGATAATCCCTGGCTTTGAGGGTGCGATATTGCTGTAAGGTAATATCCTCAGCCCCAGCAACCGCAGCATAGTGTGCTTCATCTAATTTCCTACCAGCTTCGATGAGTTTCTTCATTTCCTCAATTGAGTCTTCCTCACAAACTGGGATAATTTTGTTACCCATATCGGTCAGCAAATCTCGCAAATCAGCCCGCAGGTTATTTAAGGATTGGTTACGGGCAGCCTGTAGCTTACAGTAGGCATCGAATGCCCATTCCTTCTCCACACCCCGCTTACCTGTCTCGCGCTCAATTTTCATCAGGAATGCAGACAGGGAATTTTTTGCGAGTAAGTCTTCGCGAATTTTGGTGGGGTTGGTTTCTTTGTAACCAAAGGGTGGTCGTGGTGCTACCCAAACGTGGATGGGTACGTTGGGACGATAGCGGTATAGTTGCTGACAACATTCGGTTGCGGTTTGGGATGCACCAAGGAAGACTCCAAACACTTCATCGAAGTGGTATTCGGGAATATCCACACCTGTTCCCAAGCTGGGGGATGCCAGGAGGACATCAACATTTTTGACTTCGTTGGTGATGTCTTTGATAAATGCAATGTTTTCTTTACTACCAGAATTGTCGGAGTGTATTGACCAAACACGTAGATTGGCTGGTAATTCGCTATTTTCTGAAATTAATTCTGAAGTTAATGGCGAATTATTTTTCGTCTCTCCTATCGATTTATTATCAGATAGATTATTGTTTATGCTCTCCCTCAATTTATCATGATTATTTTGATGAGTATCGAGATTTCTTGTTTTAGCAGTGTTTTCGTTGGGTAATAGATTATTGTTTATTTCTCCTGTCGATTCATCGCAATTTAATTTCTGGCTGTCCTGTACTTTTGTCGTCGCAGAATTTTCATTAGAGACTACCTCACCAAGAGAAATTCCCTGTTTATTGAAGAGTTTTTCGCATTTTTTAACAAAATTCTTGGAATCGGAAACCACCATAATTTTCTTCCCAGCCATTATTGCAGCCGAGATTTTGGCAACGATGGCAGAAGGATTATTCCCCTCATACCAATAAACATTGCGATCGCCATTTTTCCAATTGTTTTTGACGATAAAAGGTACTTCCCCCTCTGGACGCATTGCTCGGAAAAAGTCCAAGGTAATGTCATCCATGTGGGCATCGGCGATAACTACCAGTTTGGCGTTATACACGACGTATTCCAGTACCTCTAAAATGTCTCTCCGGTACTCCTTGCAGGTTGAACTGAATAGGAGGTGGGTTAGGTATTGGCAAGCCTCGTCAATAAATACACAACCGTAGGTTAAGTATTGGGTATTGAGCTTGTGGAGACTGTCGATGGTAATACTCAAAGCTGCTACCTTTGTCAAATCTCCCTGCTTGAGTTCGGAATAAATAGCGGTTTGCAGACGATTGGCGAGGTTTTTGAGTAAATTTACCCTATGCCCGTTATTGAGGAATTTGACATCAGGATTTTGCAGTCGCCACTGTCGCATAAATTCGGTTTTAGCAGTGCCCATATCGCTCCACAAGGCTACTAATCCCGATTGGGGTATTAGTAGCTTGTTTTTTGAACGCAACGCACCGTCTTGACGATTCTCTGGGGCAGTTTCGCCAGGTTTATGTCTCCTTCGATGTTTGTCTTGGTGCTTGCGACTGTGGGGTTCATGGTTGGGAGAATCGGGAGCATTTTTGTCCCTTGGATACTGGGAGTTAGGGGAACCGGGAGCATTTTTGTCCCTTGGATACTGGGAGTTAGGGGAACCGGGAGCATTTTTGTCCCTTGGGTACTGGGAGTTAGGGAAATCGGGAGCATTTTTATCCCTTGGACGCTGCGGGAATTGTCCCGACTTGCCTTCCCATGCCTCTTCAAAATCGACAAATTCTAGGAATTCCCCATCAAGATTTTCAAAACCAAGAACTTGGGTCAAATACTTGACATTTACCGTAATATCTGCGTTGTATTTACGCGATAATCCTCGCTGCTTTTGGAAGAAGGAATTGCGGTAATCAGCCAAATTTTTAGCATCGTCGATGATGGCGGTTAGGAGGGTGTTGCCATCCTCCACCTTCCCAGGAGTGTCAGTACAATTCGCAGTTAATTGCGAACCACGAATTGCGTAGCTTGCTTCTCCAAAGGGGTACTGCGAATTGTTTTGGTCGAGCCAATAGCGATCGCTATCTTTTTTCTGGGCTTGAGATTTCTGAGCTTGGAAAATATCGGCTCTATAAACCTCATTACGGGCAACAACGAAGTCATCGACCCCTTTCTCCATTCCGGGAAGTTGAGCCACCTTGCAGACGCTTCCAGCCGCCTCTATTGCCCTTCCCGTGCGTAGGGTGGCTTGGAAGACATTCCACCGGGTTCTGGGTTTTTCTTCGTAGTCGAACAGGATGATAAATTCCCGTCCCGGTTGTGCCATAGGCAGCAAATCCGGGTGCAACCGTTCGTCAAAGTCCTTTTTCCCCACCCGTCCGTTCCAAATTCCAGGGAGTGCGATCGCAACAAATCCCAAACTTAACAAACAGGCGGCTTTTTTCTCCCCTTCACACAGAATTATGGGGATTTCCGGGTGTTTTTGTACCCATTCCCAGAAGACGGGAGAGAGGGAGAGAGAGGGAGGGTTAGGTTTTCCTAAAAAATTTTCTTGATTGGATTTGTGGGAAAAAGTCAGATTTTCTCCAATGCCCCTTGTCTCCCACTCCCCTTCTCCCCAACTCTCAAGGGGATATTTGTCTTGCAGCCGCAGCGCTAGGGATGAATGGTAGCGCTTGATGTTGTATCTAGAAGCGACTAAATCCCAAATGCAATCCGGGATATCGAAGTAGGTGACACGGTTGGGTGTTTTGGGTGGCGATTCGTATTTGACGGGTTTGCCTTTGGATGGGTCAATGCGGGGAACGCTGGGTTTAAAGCGTCCCCATTCCATCGGCTGCCAGTTATTAAGGGGGTCTAACCCACTAATCCACAGTCCGCCAAGTTCGGCGTGCTGGTACTGCCTTAAAAAGCCGTCCGTCACCCTCCCCGCGTTTTTGCGGGGGACGTTTAGGGAGAACAGGTAGGAGTAAACTTCTTCTCCTGAGATGTGGAGAAAGCTTGCCGCGATGATGGCGGGGTGGATGGCGCTGAGTACCGCTAGTTCGTGGTATTCGGCTTCTGTGAGGTCGTTGGGTAGTTGGCAAGGGGTATGTTCGTTTAACGAGACACTCTCTCCCTTGTCTGGGTAGATGGCACAGATATCTGGCATTGTCGGTCTCCTGTTGATTGGAGCCGATTAGCAACCCATAACTTTCTCTAGAAGTGAAAAGAAATTACTACGGAACCTTTAATAACTCTCAAAATTTGTTAACGTAATGGTGATTTTGTTGTTGGTTAGTTTCTTAGAGCAACTGCTTGTTAGGGCTTCGCTTGAAAGTTTTTGAGACTTGATATCTTGAGATTTTTTGAGAGTCAAGTAAGGTTTGTTTGGCGACAAACCATACAGCGAGCGACTAGCTAAGTAAAAGGTTCTGTATTTCTTTCGCTTCTTGCCTCTTTGTAGATGGCGACTTCTAGAGAAAGAGACGAGCAACTAACCAGCTTTTTTTAATAAGGGAACATTGGCTGGCTGTAATGGCTGTAATAAGGGAATTTTGATTAGCTGTAATAAGGCTGTATTGGCTGATTGCACGGGCTGTTGTCGGGGAATATCGGCTAGTAATGGCTGTAATAAGGCTGTATTGGCTGGAAGCCTGTCTTGAAAGATTTTGTAGACGGGAACTGTCCCTACAAACTTTTCGCTGCTAGAAAGAAATTTTTGTTTCAGATTTTGTTTTAGATATCGATTCATTTTCAGGACTCTAAGAAAGGTATTTTTGGTCACTAAAAGTAAAGCATTTTTTGTAATGGGGCGTTTGCGTTCCCATTAAAGATAATTAGAGAAAAATGAGAGGCTGAAATTCTTATAAGACAAGGCTTTCAAAAATGTGTTATCCGGCGATGGGGCGGTTTTATCGCCCGATGGGGTTTTTTTGTTCTCACGCTTAAATCCTTATGTGGCAAAGCTTTAAGTGCCAATTTTGATGTTTTTTTTGTTGAGTACAAAAGCCTATTTTTTGGGGGGTAATTATGAGAGAAAATCGGTGTTTTTGTGAATTTTCATGAGGTTTTATGAAGTTTCATGTGTCCGTTTGATGGGATGTTTTTATCGCCCGATGGGGGATTTTTGTACTCATGCTTAAATTCTTATGCAGTAAGGCTTTGAGGCTAGTTTCGAGGTAAATTATTTGAGTACAAGATTGCAATTGCTTGTTCTCAATTTTGAGTACCGAAAATCAGCTATCTACGCGGTTGAGAAAAATCGTTGCTTTCATTCGTTGCGGGAGCGTGCGATCGCATAATTGTGGGCATTCCCCGAAAGCGTCCAAGAGGCGCTTTCATCTTAAAAGCCTTGCCTAGTCTGGAATTTCCAATACTTTTCTCAATTTAGCTTCCAATTTGGGAGTAATAGTGCGATCGCCGCGTTCAATCATGGATACCAACTTTTGCGATACTCCCAAGCACGTAGCCAATTCCCTTTGGCTCCATCCTTTGACTTCACGGGCAGTACGCACCTGTGAAACTGTCAGTGGTGCTAATGATTTGGTGGTAGTACGTGAGACTGGGCTGAGTTTTAATAATGGTTCAGTTCTGCGTGATAGAAGCGCGGGAATGGGGTCTGGTGGCATAATTGTGAGTCTGGCTTTCCACAGTCGGTCGATGATTTTTTCTTTCCTCCAGTTAGAAGGTTTTTTGGCTTTGCTGTTGGGTCTGATCCATTTGGGATAGCTGGTATCGTCAAAGATGACCTGCCAATTCATGCTCATTAATAAAGCCAAGGCGCTATCCCATCTTTGTTTGAGGTTGTAGGATTCCCGGAAATCTTGATGTGCTTTATCAATTCGGGCTTCCAGTTCCACAGCTTCTAACAAACTGCCAACTTTATGTTCGTATTGATTTTTGTTTTGTAATTTGATGCGGCTAATCATTGTGAGATGGATTGCTAGTTTTAGCGCCAATTCATCGTGGTAGGGGTCAATTTTTAGGATTTCTGTGGCTAACCACCCAAATTGATGCAGTGCAATACCTGCTTTCATGCCCATCCTGTTTAGCCATTTTTCTGCCCAAGGACCAGGACTTACATTGATATAAACCTCTTCAGGATTATCAACTTTTCCTGTGAATATATTCTTCTGTCCTCTAGCATCGACCTCAATGACCCATAGGGGAGAAATGCTAACACTGACATCAACTTTGTCACCTTTTGGCTTGCCTTCAACCCAGGTACATTCCATCAACATTCGCCCTAAATGAAAGGTGATGCTAGCAAGTTTTGCTAGTTTTTCAGGTACAGTTAAACGATGCTTTTTATCCCATCCTATTTGCTTAATTACTTCCGTACCTTTTAATGTAAATTTGATTTGATTGTTGAGGCTGGAATTAAAAGCATAAGATGCAAAAACTAACTGAAGCTTTGCTGCATCAATCCCCATTAAATCAATTACTTGTAGGGCAGCTTCCCATGCTAAAATATCGCCATCTTTTTCTCCACCTATGTAGACTTCGACTCGGTTTCTGGGGTTGCTTTTACTAGTAGATTCAAAAACAGCATAGTTGTTGGTATCTTTTTTCCATTTATCGCGTCGATAGTGAGATTCTAGCCCTGCCCTTAGAGGGACTGGTGTTGGGAAACCTGTAATTTCAGGAAGTGCTTCTTCAGTATTTGGAGCTAATTTTGACGTAACTTCTAATAGATTTTGTAGAGTTGATAAACTGAGGTTATCCAAGTTCATACTTTGGATTAACTCAGCTGCAACTCTCAGGGCGCAAACCTCATGCATAGAGTCAATAAGACTCTGCATATATTCGTAAGGCTCGACGAACGGAACGGTATTTTCAAATTTGTTTCGACTAGGAGATTTTTTTCTTCCAGATTTAGGCTTTTCTTCTCTAGGTTTTCTCGCAGCTAAAATGAAAAGCTTATCCGATTCCACATCTTGAAATAAATCCATAGACGGGCGCATTTCATTTACTAAAAAATCATGCAATTCTTGACCCGTCCAATTCATAGATTTATGATGTTGGAACCATGAGTAGCCCATATCCCAAAATCCATCGGGGATTTGAAAAAACTGTTCTAAAAAATTTGGCTCCCCCTTTAAAAGACCATCACTTAAAATGATTTCTCTTTTAAGATAATCTGGTGCTATTTGAGTAATTCTCTTGATGAGAAACTCTTCTATCAATTCGATAGTTGTTTGTTTGAAATTAGCTGGACTATCTCGATCTGACATAATCTTTAACTAAGCTACTTCTACAAAATGCCAGCTTCGGTAAAAGCTTGGCTAATAAAATCAACCAGTCCCAAATTTTCCGCCCACTCGGTCAGATTTCCTCCAATGACGTGACGCACCGCGATGTCGAGATTTAATTCCCGCCAAACAGAGTTTTCGTACTCCCCGGTTATGCGCGATCGTTCTCTCAATGGTAGTGATGGCAAAGTAAGCGGATCGATGCTATTTTTCAGTTCTCCTCCTTGGTGTTTTGAGTTTTAGAGGATTTCGTTTGCTGGTCTTTCCACTCAAAGTATTCTCTTAATAGGTTCTCCAAGCCTTGACTATTGTCAATGCCATTCTCTACGCAATAAATTTTGAATTTTTTAAGTAGGTTTTGCGGTACTAACCCCCTTAAGAAACCGTAGTTTGGGTCTTTTTTCTTATCGGTCACATACCCATTTAGTTTGGGTGCAAACTGTCTTATTAAGGCTGTTTCAACTTGAGTGAGTAAATTTTTATCACTACATTCAAGCCAAGCAATTGTGACAGGAGTACCGAGTGCTATTAATTGGTTCCACTTGTGATGGTCTACCCATCGTTGCACAAGGTTGATAGTTTTACCGATGTATAAAATATCTTCGCCTTGCATAACAAAGTAGATAGCTGGGCAGTCGGGGAGATGCGATCGCTCGTTTAGTGGCAGAGAAGGCAAATTTAACGGATTTATTTCAGCAAGACTCATTTATCCCCTTTGTCTTCACTTTGTGAGGAGTTTTGGCTTTGAACTTCTTGGCTTATAGTCCATTCCTCAATTAGTTCTCTAGCTTTTTCACTCATGGCGACTTCACTTTTAGCGCAAGCGACTTTAAAGCGGGTTCTCATTTCCGAGCTTAAAAAAACTCGGATAAATACGTCGTTAGCTTTATCAGTAGACATTTCAAATAAATAAACTTCTACTGATTGTGCCACCTAGACAACCAATGCTTAAAGTTCCACTTGCACTACCTGTACCATGTGGTACTATACTAACAGACAAGACGCACCAAGTCTGCAAAATCTTTAAAAATTCAAACATTCAACTCCACCGCGTCTTCCCTTCGGCATAGCTGCAACTGATTGCAACCATGTCAAATCTTTGTGCAGCTTATATTTCAGCCAATTTTTACTCCCAACAAATATATGACAGTCACACCGATGTATCACGTCACGCCAAATCCCGACCACCTCTTAAAGCGACAAGTAGCAGCACTAGACGCAGGCAACCGCACCACTCAATGGATTACCCCCACAGGGCAAGTAATGACCATTCCCTCAGTCATCAAGCATCTAGAACCTTGGGAAGACACCCCAGAAATCGATGATGAATCCGTTCAAATCGAGGTGATAAAAGATGGTGACACTACTTCCCGCTTTGCTATCGGTACAGAAGCCCAAGTACAAAAAGGCACTCCAGCATTTGAAGTTAACAAAGTCGAACTTGCCAAACACTTCATCTATGCAGCTTTAGAGGCAATGCCCGGTCAAAATACCGTGGTAATCGAATGTCTGCGTATTGCCCTCCCAGATACCCGCCACACCGAAAACTTCGCATTGCTCAAAGAACTTGAGGGTGTTTACGAGTTTATCCGTAATGGTCAGCGCCTTTATACCAGCGTTCGCCACGTCGAACCAGTGGACGAAACCCGCGCTGCTTACCGCTATGCCGTTAGAAGTGGGCTGTTTAAAAGTCCTAAATCTGTAAACGGGATACTCGACCTGGGTGGGGGTACAGGTATCGGACGGCTGTATTCCCCCAACGGCTCCCTCAACCGTCAAGCCGATGCGATTGTTCCCGGTACTTATGCTCTCGCCGAAAAAATTGACGCTGCCCTGCTACCAACTACTGGATTTAGCCAGAATTTGGGCTTGATTATGGACGCGATCGCATCAGGCAGTTTCGTTATTGGCACCAGTGGTATCAGCTTTGCCCATTTATTTGAAAAGTGCAGAGATGCATGGCTTTCTGAGATTCGGGGCAAACTGCGGACAAAATGGGGACAATACTTCTCGGAAATAGGGGAAGTGTTGATTATTGGCGGCTCTGCTCCCCTGGCGAAACCAATTCAGGAGTCCACCAACGGACGATTTAAAGTTGCACCCAGTCCCCAGACCATTTCGATTCAGGGGATGCTGCTATGAGCCAAGCGCGGATTGTACTTAGGGATGCTGCATTGGAGCAGGGGGAGCGGTTACTAAAAGTCACCAGACTGGCAACTTTGACCGAGTTAATTAACGTGATGTTCTCCCGCTACGGCAGACATCTAGAAGAAACCTGGGAGGTACTGCCATCTCCATACGAAACAACAGGTGTCCGCTCTAAACCTGTATCGCAGGTTGTCCCGACATCTATCTTAGAAACCGACCCAGAAACCGATTTTACTTTTGATAAACCGATTTGTGGATTGTAAATATGCCCATGCTCCAAGAATTTGTACTGACAACTTTAAATACAGAAGCGATATCTTCCGCAAGCTGAACGTCCTTTGCCTCCTCCGCCAAGATTGAGCGTAGACGTAAAGCAGCCGAAGACATCGCTCCAAAACCCAAAAACGGGGTTATCTACCGCCGCAATAAAACGAATAGACAACAAGGAAATTATCGCATGACAACCAATAATCCTGACTGGCGTATCAAGGTCAACAATCACCCCGAACTATCCGACCTACGTACATATCACTTTGATGACGAAACTGATGTAGAGAGCTTTGCCCAAAGTTTGCTGTGCGAGGGCATTACAGAATTTTCTCTCTACCACAACGATGGTGGGGAGTGGGCAGAACAAGAAACCAACCCTTACGACTTTTTCACCACAATTGACGATACCCCTTTTCCATTAGCCCACGGTCAACTATTACCCAATCTCTCAGGGGATGTGTCGCCAGAAATCATCTGGAGCTTGGCACAGGGCAACAAAGACGCACTTAGTTCGATTGATAACGAACCAGTCCGTGAAAAAGCAGAGCGGATTTTTGACTGTTTAACTTTATCGGGTGCATGGGATGAACCAGAAAACTCGTCTAATGAAGGCTGCGGGGAAATAGGGGAAAATACATCGTGGAAATTGACGGATTTTTCTGGCGACACCCTTAGTATTGAATGCATCTTTGATACTGAAAATATCCCTGACACTGAAATAAATGCCCTCTCCCTCGATGCAGAGATAAACGAACAATTCTCAGATGAATTTAATCTGGACGAGCTTATTTGATTTATTCAGAAGTGCTTTTGAATTTTTAAGGCAGTATTCGACCCCCAGGGGAGTGTCCGAGAGGGAGTGAGGGAATTAAAGCAATTGGAGAGCAATATTTCCCCCAAAGTACAATACCAGCCCTTTGGAAAACCGATGGGGTATCCTCTCACTCCCCAACTCGGACACTCTTAATCGGACACTCCCACATATCAACTCACGAGAAAACCGCCATGACCAACAACCAACAACCGCGCATCAAAATTCACGTAGCTGCACCCGACGTGTCCCGCGCCTCTCAAACCATCTTTGGGCTAGACACCGATGTGATTATTAAAGCCATGATGGGCGATGAAGAGGCGACAACCTACCTAGCCGACTACGCCAATATCACTGCCAAAGCCCGTAAAAACATCAAACCCGTCCTCAAACAAGCCGCAACAATCTACGACGGCACAAAGGACATCAACCAAGCGGTGCTGTACCTGCTGAAATCGGCGGCGAAAAACGGGGGTCAAATAGTCCAAATGAAAGGACAGGCACTGGTTTTAAACAAACAGTGGATGAACTTTCTCGAACAGCAAAAGCAGAAAATAGCCAACGATTTAACCGAAGTTGATGTCAAACACGCCCAACAAATCAACCTGTTAACAGCCCAACATCAAGTAAACCTGCGGCTGGGGAATATCGCCTACCGCGATAAACTCACCAAAATGGGCGATCGCGCACAGCAAAAACTAGCTGCAATGCAAACCCAAGCGGATCGAGAATACGAAGCCGCCAGACTTACCGCAATCCAACGCGACGGCAGCCAAGCCAATCTGGGAGCCATTCCCCAACGCACCGTACCTGGTTCAATTGGTGGTGTTAACGGTAGTGGCAGGTTTAACCTGTCCGGTATCACAGGTGCAATCGGTGGTTTCTTCCGAGGTGTCGGTAACTTCTTTGGTCGCCTAATGCGATCGCTTTAAAAACAAACCCTTGGTTGAATTGAGATTTCCCCTATATTTGCCGCGAGACGCAAACATAGACGGTTCAAACTGCAAACAAAGTAATAGGCGAAACCACATTAACTGCGAATGGAAGCAGATTATTTGCAAACAAACCACATTAACTGCAAATAAATCACATTAGTTGCAAATAGGCTGTAACCCTTATGATTAGGCAATTTTATAGAAATAACCCCAAAACTGTCCAGAAAATACTAAGGTTTTGAGTTCGACGGCTGCAAATTTCACGCGGAGCTTACCGCTATGCAGAACCCACAATTTGACGACATCCTGCTGCAATTATTCCAACAACAGCAACAGCAACCATCCCCGGTTCAACAACAAGAATCGGGGAGCGATACACAGCCAACTTTCACCGAAATAACCCCCAAAGACAACGCACGGGTTGAAGGCTTTCTAGATATCCTTTTCAAAAACGCCAACACCCTTGCCGTCACTTCCAGTACCTTTGCTGTTGCCTCAATCATGGCGGGTAGTTTCGCCATAGCCAGGATTATCGCCATCCCCGCGATGGTATGTACCATTGGCTACAGCGTCGCAGTCATGACAGCTGCGATCGCAGCCTTTGAACAATTCAGCATTGCCATCTCAGAAAAAGGTTTCAGCCTAGAATTTAACCCGGACTTCTGGAAATCAGTAAGTCGTGTATCAACCATTGCCAGCATCGGCTACTTTGCCCTACATCCCCACTGGCAAGCAGAAGACAGAGCCAAAGCTGGAACCGAACGTTACTACAGCACCCAGAGAGAATTTACAAACCCAATACAACAAAAAACACCTGATTACATGGGTTACGGCATTGCGATCGCAATCACGGCAATCCTGGTTTTCTTACTCAAACGCAGGAAGTCGTGATGCTAATTCCCAATTAAAACTGCAAATTGTTTGGTCAAGCAGGAAGCAATCATGTCACAAAACAAACAATTCCAACTCGAACAAGATGTAATCGATGTGGTACTGCCCAGCCCCCAACAATCGCGCCAAAACCTAATCAACCTTAGTTGTATGGGCATCGGTACTCTACTCCTCGCCGCCTCCTTCTACGGTACTGACATCAGATACTATGAATACTCATATCAACCCACACCCTTTGAATTACGCAGCCACATCCAAAAGCACCGAGACGAAGCTTTTAGGCTAGACCAAGAATATAAAAAACAACTAACAGACTGGCAGCAAGCAAAAAAGATAGGTTGGCTGACCCCCAAACCCATCAAGCCCAAATACCATGTTCCCACCCCATCCGAAGCGTTAAACCAGCTTCAAAACGATAAATCGAACTACTACCTAGTCCCTACCTGGGCAGTAGAAGCAAACGGCGAGACTTTACCCACCAATCCCGAATATAGAAAGGGTAAATTACCAAAACTACCCCAAGAAATCGCCGAGAAAGACGGTTACGGCAAACCTTACCTCAAAACAGTCAACGATGCACCTTACAACCCTTACAAGGCACTTCTAGGTTTTGGTGCTGCGACGTGTTTCGGGTATGTTTCCGTTATTGCTAACGACAGAGTACGTAAACTAGCGATCGCAATTCCCCTATTCCGCACCAAAATTAACGAATTCTGGGCAAAAGGCATTATCCAACAGCGCTTAAATCTTGAAGCTTGGCTAGATTACGGGCAAGTTCAAGCACGGGTAAACGCAGGTAGAGCTTTTGGAGATGCCCTGTTTGCCGGAGATATCACCGAAGCTGAATATACCGAAATTCGAGAATCGGCGGAACGACAGGCACAAATGCTCACCGAATCCCTACAAACTAAAGCATTGCCGGGACAATCGCTCGACGAGATAAATGACCCCAAAAACAAAGTATCGGCTGGTGATGGGGATAACACCCAAAATCAGGTACAAAACCAGGTGCAAATTTTCCGCGATCGCTATCTCAAACTCATCAAAGAACACGAAAATGGCTGGCTCGAAGCCCTGAAATTCAAACCTGTTATCGTTTCTGGGGACATGGGCAGTGGTAAAACCAGCTTTACCGCAGCTTTGGCACTGTTACGCTTTATTTGCTGGGGAATCAAGCCAGCGATGGTGTTAGACCCCCACGCACACCAAAACACGGCGGAAAAATGGGTATTTCTAGAAAAACTCCAAGCACGAATCTACGGTGGGGAACAGGATTGGGAAAATATTAATGAGGGTATACAAGCTATTTTTGAGCGGTGGAAAACACGTACAGAAAAAGACGCTTGGGAGTCAATAATTATTGACGAATTAACCACCTATAGCGAACAAGAACCCTGTGCCAAAACTGCCCCCAAATTGATGCAGGGAGTAATCGGCAACCCCCGCAAAGCCCACGACGCAATGATATTAATCACCCACAGCAACACTAACGCGGGCACGGGTGGTTCGAGCGGTTTTAGCGATGCGAAAAAAACGGGGACGATTGAAATTAAACTGCGCTCGACTAATGACATGACACCTCTTTATAAAGGGGAATTAATTGGTTACAAAGACGCAGAGGGTAAAGTATTACCCGACTTTCAAATAACTATTCCTGAGTGGTTAAATCCAGCCAAACTTTACGGAGCCATAGCAATAACTGCTAACGCGGAAATAGAAATGAAAAAGCAACATCAAGAAAAATACCAGGATGATGATATACCTGCCGAAGAATTGCCAAATAATTTGTGGAAAGCTGCGGTACAAAGATTAAATGATTTGCTATCTCAAGATGCACCAAAGCAGCCCAACGATTCTAATCAATCATCAAATAACAACTCGACACGAGATAATCATCAATCACCAAATACTAACTCAGCACAAGATAACCATAATTCATCAAATATTAACCCTTTAGAAAATAACCATCAATCATCGAATCCTAATCCTATAGAAGATAATTATCAATCCTCAAAAAACAATCATTTAGAAGACGATAATCAATTATTCGATAAGCATCAATCATCAGATACTAATCATTCATCAGATAAAAATAATCTCTCTAATCTCAGCGAACAAGCACAAGCATTTATCAAATATATGAAACAACAAAATCTTATTAGCATCAAAGTTCGTGACGCTTATCGTAACTTTAGGTTCAATAAAATTAGACCAAATGCCTCGGAGATGAAAGCAATTATGCAAGAGATTGAAAATGCAAATATAGGAAAGCTAGTTGATGGTATATTTACCATTTACTAATATTATTTCCCCGTCGCCTGTCACCTTATCCAGCGACATAAAACCCTAAAAATATCCTAAAAATAGCCCTATTGAACCAGAGAGTAATAGGTGACAAATATGTTTCAAACTTCTGTCATAGCAACGTCATAGCTGAAGCGACAGTATAAGTGACACCATGCGACAGGCGACTTTTAATGTAAGCAGGCGACGGCGTAGGTGACGCAATTTAAATACCTATAAATTTAGATTTATTATTAACTATTATATAAATACACTGAAATAAATAAGAATATATTTTGTTATTTTCACTACAGGATTTCAGTTAGCCATCGCGCTGTGGCGCGAAGACCATTGTATTTTGATACAAATAAGACTACAAGATAAATAGAAAACCACTGGTCAAAAGATATAGTGCTTTTGAGGTACGTTAGGTACACCAATTGCAAGATTGATTTTAAACTCTACAATTTGAATTGGGTGCTGTAACTCATAAACATCAAATCTGCTATATATTATTTGTATTGTGTAATCTATTTATTTTATTAGTTTAAGCAAGAAGTTAGACAATTGGAGGAAAGACGAGGATGAAGTACGTTACTTCTGTTGAACGTAGCGGTATTGAAATAGGTAAAAAAGAACACGCATTATCAATAGTTACGCGGCAACTCAATCGCCGCGTAGGTAATATTGACGACACCCTGCTTGAACATCTACGCGGGTTATCAGTTGAAGAATTGGATGCATTGGGTGAAGCATTACTAGATTTTAGTTCGATGACTGATTTAACTAATTGGTTGGAGCAACATTAGTCTGTAGTATTTTTTACAGCAGTGACTAAGTAGCTTACCTTAATCAGCGCGATCGCCTGGTGTATCTTCAAAGATTGCACCTCTACGAATTAGGTCAAGTTTTAGGGTTTCTGGAATTCCCTGATTATTTCCAAATCGAGCATTTATGACTTTTGCACCATTGTTTAAACAAGAAGTCAAACAACTGGAGGAAAGACGGGCGATGAAATATGTTACTTCTGTTGAACGTAGCGGTATTGAAATAGGTAAAAAAGAACACGCATTATCATTAGTTACGCGCCTTCTCAATCGCCGTGTGGGTAATATTGACGACACCCTGCTTGAATGTCTAAGCGGGTTATCAGTTGAAGAGTTGGATGCATTGGGTGAAGCATTACTAGATTTTAGTTCGATGGCTGATTTAACTAATTGGTTGGATCGACGTTAGTACGCAGTATTATTCTTGACTTTCCCAAAATCATTTTTATAAAGTTTCTAGTTCCTAAATTACGAAACTTTAGTTTCAACATCCCTAAATGATTTATACCATTTCTTCGCAGTTCTTTTAACCGCTTCTATCTCCTCAAAATCAACTTTTAAAACAGCATTTTCAAAGTCCACACCCAAAGCGGTAGCAACTTCCAAAATCTCTATAAAACTAGTACATTGATAATCTGTATTCTCGTATTCCTTAACTCTTTGCTCGTCAATTCCTAAAATTTCAGCAAGTTCATAAAGGCTTATTTTTGAAGCTATTCTAGCTTTAATCAAAGCCTCTGGAAGCTTATTTAAACTTTCAACTTTTACTGTTATTGATTGATTATTATCACAATTAATCAACCTTTCATATTCGACTATTTCTGCTTTTAGCTCATCAACTTGACTCTGATACGAATCTCGATGTAATTGCCAACGCTTGGGGTCTACTTGCAAATTTTTATTACTATCAAAATCAGCTACAGACTGTTCAAATTGCTGTAACCATTCTTTAGCATTTTGATATTGTTGCTCATTTTTTATCATCATGGTTTCCACCCAACCAAATCCCGATCGCTTCTTAAAGCGACAAGTAGTGGCATTAGACGCAGGCAACCGCACCACTCAATGGATTATCCCCACAGGATTTAGCCAAAATTTGGTCTTGATTATATTAGGTAATAAGTTTAAATATTAATCATCAGGTGGGTGCCACCCGCTGATTACCCAACGCCCACGGGCAACAATTATAACAGGATTATTCATTCTTAAACGTGCGATTGTGGCTCTACCAATCGCTGTTAAACCCTCTACCCTTGTGCCATCAATACTCCAAGAAAAATGCTCAGACCATGTTTGTGTGCGAGGATTAAAAAGGCTTACTGCTTCTCCAGATAAGGGGTCAACAGCATCTGTAGCGTCACCTTTAAATTCATTGCATGTACGACAAGCTAAACAAAGATTGTTAAAGCTATTTTCTCCATTTTTAGAAACAGGTTGAATATGGTCATATGTCATCGGTATACCACTGTTGGCTTCTGTGGTTAAGCAATAACAACAGCGTGATGAGTCTGCTGAAATAATTTGATTTTTTAAGCTTTCAGAAATATATGTAGACACTATTAATTACCGAGTTTGTATATTGTGACCTCGCCAACGGAGTAATACCGCGGCTTGAGCTTTACACAACATAAAAACGTCCATTTCATGCCGTAGTGCCATTAATTCTAAGCGCTCTTCTTGGGTTAAAGAATTGTTAGAATTGCCTTCAAGTAACTGGTTGTATTGCTCCATGTCTTGGGTCGTTTTGCTCCCACGGGCTATTTGCCACAAGCTATCATCGTCTAATTTATCGAGTGCTGCAACTTCTGCTTGAAATTCAGATGGTACATCATCCCATGCAGGCGGACTGCCTATTTGTAATACACGGAGTATTACTTCTTCTAGAGGGCGATGGGTTGCTTTTGCTGTGTTTACTAGTCTGGTGTAAATAATTTCTGGTATTTGAAGGGTAACGCTTTCTGCTGGCATATGCGCCTTATCCTTTTTGGCTAGGGTTTACCATTATTTTAGTTGATGATTTTGCCAATTTATGGCTTGAGCAATTGCGTATGGTTGAAGCCGATGATAAATTCTGGGACTGGGCTTTCAAGCGCGATTTTATAGATCGCAATGAAGAATACCAAGGCTATGCTTTAGAGGCTTCTATGTTGCACGCAGGGATTGATGAAGATAGAAACGCAACGTCACGGTTCAATCGAAGCCTTGGGACAGAGACTAGTATATATTGAATACTTGACGACTGCACCGTGGAACCGATCTTACATCCCCGCGTGCAGTTCGCATAATTTGTTGGTCAATATAAGTCCAACCAAGTGCATCTAAATCTTGTTTATCAATTGTCAGCCAACCGGAAAAACCTGTATCTAACATTGCATCAACTGGTAATTCCAATCCATCCAACGCTATCAAATTAATTTCAAAAAGTAGTGCATCCTCATCACCAAAAAAACCGGAAACAGTCATATTGTGCCGCAAGCCCCAGTTTCATTAATTCGGAAAGTATGGTGTATTTTACCAGGGTGTTTTTCGCGGCAACGCAGCCAAACAACTTCTAAATCTCTATCGACAAAATACTCACCACTATCCGGTTCAACCGTCATATACCAGTTGTAGTGTGTTTCAATTAATTCTGATTTAACTTTATCAAATATAGGCTTGCAGCGCTGGTATAAATTCTCTCCTTCGGTTTCCCATTGAGCTTTTTGTTCTTCCGTCCATTGAATTTCAGGAAATATTCTCCCCCTACGAACAACACGGGTAGACTTGGTTTCCGTCATGCTTTTCACCTATAAACCAACATCTATTATTTTAACGGTAAAGCAATCAAAGAGTGAAATCTTGCCTATTGGGATACTCCGCATGGCATAGCTTTATTAAATGTCGGGTTCAAGTAATTGGATGATACAATCCTGTTTTCTCGTTAAATTCCCATCCAATACCAGAAGTATCTTTGCGCTTAGACCATGCAAAAAAAAGTGGTGCGGGTTGACTCTCTCTTTCCTTACGAATAGTTTCTGGAGTTACCCCTAACCTTGAAGCTAAACTTTCTTCTGTAATGGGCTGAAACTTAACAGGTTGCCCTTGATAATAGGAATTACTGTTGTATGATTTACCTCGTCTTGGTTGATTATTAATATTACTTTGAAGCTGCATAATTGCCTCGGCAAATTGAGTCAACCGATTATTTATCGCATTGATTTTTTGCTCTAAATCATATGGGTGCGGCTCTTTTAGAGAGACAAAGAATGACATTTAGATAGGCATTGCGACCGTGGGAGCAGTAGTAGAACAGCGAGCTTGAATTACTCGCTTCATTAAAGGAATGCCGTCTTTATAGAAGCAAGAGTGATTGCGTTGATGCTCCTGTTTTAAATGGAAGCGCCAATACTCATCCCAATCACCACTAATGTAAAGGGAACGAAGTCGTAAAACAGCTTCCGCACCTTCAAGGCTCCAGCGAGCACCTGTAATATCCATTCGATCTTTAATGAGGTGACGACAAGCCCCCTCAATGACTCCAGTCGCAATCGGCAGCCCAGCTTTCAAGTAATCATCGTATTTAAGGTAAGCACTGTTATTAAGCAAATATCTGGCACAGGCATCGACTGATTTTCGTTCTGATGGAGTAAGTTTGCGTAGAGTGGCGCTGCGACGCATACCAGCAGCAACCTGGCTCGACTTGCCTTCTAGGATAAGCAGCAAACGTTTGCTTACCCAAGCTTCTGCCTCTTTACTGGTATTCTCATAGAAGGCAAACGCAGCTTTCCACAAATACTCAATCACATGAATAATGTCTAGGACGATGGTTAACTTGAGATTGTGTTGACGAGCGAATTTATTCAACAGTGACAATTGTGTCTTATTACCATCTACTAGGGCACAAAAGTGCTTTTGGTGATTGGGGTCGCGGTGTAATGCTTCATCAAATGCCTCTTTTAGGACTTGTTCAGGCTCTTTAACTAGGCTTGCCCAAACACGCTTACCTTGTGGTCGAGGTCGTTTGAGATTTTTTTTATCTTCTTCTTCTGGGTTTACGATTTGTTGAGCAGTACGGACAAATGGGTTAATAGTATAAACTGAAGCCACCGTAGCCATTCGCTTTGAGTTACGTTTTTCTCCCTTGGTCAATCGTTTATTTAACTTTTTGTTTGAAGCAAGCGCCCTTTTTTGAGTCTCAGCACGTAAATCTTCTGTACGCATAACAACACCCTTTCCGTCTGCACTGATTACCACAATTTCTCCGGTTTCCTCCAGTTCCCTTGACTGTGCTTGTTGTTCGCTATAGAAATCATCAAAATCGCAAGCACTATGGCGAGCCAAGTCTTCTACTTGACGCTTACCTATCTCAACTGGCATCGCTTTCTTGATTATTTCTGTTGTCTCGCCAAAACCCGAACGTGCCGCCTCCACTGCTATTCGTTGCCTAATTCCGTGGGAATACTTAGATTCTGGTAGGTTTAATTCCGCATCCAATGGATTCAGAGAAGTGGTTTTTCTTCCTCCGTAGCCAATTCGCTTGACTGTCACTGTGCCAAATATTGTTGTCAGTGTCCGGGAAAATCTTTTTTTGTGGGTTCTTTTAGCTAAGTCACTCCCCAAACACTCCCCCTCTATTTCATCATTACTACGTCTGTTTAAATAGCCTTGTAACAGTCTTCTTAATAGTTCGTTTCCGTTATCCAGGAGTTTGTTCTCTAATTCTCCATGCTCTAAACCGCAAACACTATCCTCACTTAACCAGTTCACCATTTCTTCAAATAGCTCTCGTGCTTCCGAGAAAAACATGTCTTCTTTTGAGGTAGATGCTTTCATATGTCTCAATTATCTCCCAATAGATGCTTGCTTGGAAAGCCCGTCACCAATACCTGATTATTTGCTCAAAATACTACTCTGACAGCCTTCTCATCTTTATTCTTCCAAAGTATAACGTACTTCTAAAAGAGCCGCACCCAAATCATATATACGTTTAGTTGATGGTATTTCGTCGCTATTTGAAGAACCCGACAGTTGGGATTCTAAATTATCCAAGCGAGAGCAAATTTCCGATATGGTTTGATACGCTCCATCATGGGGACTACCATTGCCAAATTCCAAGGTTTTGATCAAATTATCCAACCCAGAAAGTACCTCATGGGTAAGTCCTTGTCGATGCAACCGAGATAATTCCTTCACTGCATCAATTAAGGGAGTGGGTACACGCAGCATCTGACTGGGCTTGCTTTCATCTTGAGTGTGAGTCATAGTGATATCGCAATTGCTAGCAATGAATCGCGCTATCAAGTAGATAGCATTGATATCAGCATATCAGGAATTGAAGGATTGCTCGATTGATGGGGAGTACCCCGTATCCCAGATGAATTGAGAGTTTCGCCGTATTGTACGTAAGACATGGTAGGCTAATTATCGAAAAGAAAAGTTTTCGATACTTATATGTCGCCAAGCGATGATGATGGTTCTATATCGCGGGTTAATCCTTTTGCGATCGCTCTCGAACGCGATTTGTTGCAGGAGTTATTGCTGGGCAAGCGCAATAAAAGCACCCGCCACGAGTATGCCAAGGATTTAAAGAATTTTTTTATGATGGTGTGCGCTCAGGAGCCGACTCCGGTGTTGGTGGCGCAGTTTTTGCAGATGGATAGGTTTTCGGCTGTGACTTTGGTGTTGCGTTATAAGTCACAGTTGGTTGATAAGGGTTTGAAGGAGGCGACGGTCAATAGACGCTTGGCGGCTATTAAGGCGTTGGTTAATTATGCCTATCAGGTGGGTAAGTGCGATTGGACGCTGGCAAATATCAAGTGTGAGAAGGTGAAGCCGTACCGCGATACAACGGGTATCGGACCGGAGGCGTTTAAGAAGATGTTGGCAATACCGGATAGGGAGACGTTGAAGGGAAAGCGCGATTATGCGCTGTTGCGACTTTTGTGGGCTAATGCCTTAAGAAGAGAGGAAATTTCCCAATGCAATATTGAGGATTTGGATTTGGAGGCGGGTACTTTGAGTATTTTGGGAAAGGGAAGGGGAACCCAAAAGGAGAATATCGACCTACATCATAAGACTTGCAATGCTCTCCAAGATTGGTTGTTAGTACGTAAGGAGTTGGATAGCAAGCAACCATTATTTACTTCGTTGCGTCCGCGCTACGGGCATCGGTTGACGGGGGATGGTATTCGCAAGATTGTGGTGGAGATTGCCGAGAATGCTGGGATTTCTAAAACTATTAGTCCCCATAGAATCAGGCATTCGTCGGTAACGGCGGCACTCGATGCGAGTGATGGGGATGTGCGTAGCGTGCAAAAGTTGAGCCGCCATGCGAGTTTGAATACTTTGATGATTTATGACGATAACAGAACCAAGGCGCAGGGAAAAATTACGGCGCTGTTGGAAGATTTGGTGTGAAGTTTTACAACTCAAGCGCTGGAATCGGGTGAAGACGCTAAAATCTACAGGAGGTTGAGCTACAGCAGTTGATGAGGGTTAAGTTGATGAGTCCATCACTTCAAAAAATTTTAATCGAGATTGAGCAACTGACTCCAGAAGAGCAATTGACGGTGATGGGGCATTTAGTCGATCGGGTGAAGAAGCACGTCACTCAATTGCAGCCACAACGAAAGTGGAGCGATTTGAAGGGGATGGCACCCTATCCGCTATTAGGTGAGGATGCTCAGGAATGGGTTTCGCGGACTCGAAGGGAAGGTGACGAGCATCGAGAAGGGTTGTTGCGAGGAGAGTAATGAGAATTAGTGACGCATTAGCAGGAGTTTCTCGTTTATTTCTCGATACAGCACCTGTAATTTATTTTGTGGAACGAAATCCACAGTTTGTAGATTTCGTCGATCCAATTTTTGAGCGGTTGGAAGTTGATATTACCGCAGTAGCATCGCCAATAACGTTATCAGAGTGTTTGGTGGGTGCTATACGTCTGGGATTAGTGGATTTAGAGCGGGCTTTTGTCGATGTGTTACAGCAGGATGAAGTGGTTTTTGTGGAGATTGATGCTGCTATTGCGCGAGAAGCTGCAAGAATTCGGGTGCATTATAACCTTCAGTTACCCGATGCCTTGCAGGTTGCGGCGGCTTTAACGTCCGGCTGTGATGCCTTTTTGACCAATGATGTGGCTTTGAGGCGGGTGACGGAGTTGAGGATTTTGGTAGTGGGTGAATTAGTGCTATAGGGGGGGAATTCATAAAATCAGCGTTTTTTATAGGGTATGGTATGGTATGGTGCTTGACGTGTGGAATGACATCTAAAATGGTTAAGTTTTGTGATGAAGATAGTCTTGACAACCTTACGAGCGAAGTCTCTACATACAGCCAAAATCTTCTCATCCTGGTTTGTTCCCAACGCAAGCGCTCCGACTCAGGATTATTAAGAGCGATCGCCAGATATGATGCCCACCACCAAATAAAATGGGATTTAGGCGATGTCCTTTTCTGAGAACTAACGCATTAATATAACCAATCTCCAGTAAACCCTTGATTAATAGCTAAAGAGACTAAAGGTAAAACTGTACTTTGATAAGCAATTCTCAAAATATCTAAATCGAGTAAGTTATTTTTATCTGTGATTTTTAAATCTGCTAAATAAGGTTCAATATATTTATTCCAATCTTTTTCTTTCATGTTATTTTTATTAATTACTAAACCCACATGTTGAAATTCAATAAACTTATGAAAGTATTTATCGACGGATGGAATATTATTGGACTTGCTGGAATTAACAGATGAAGTTGTAGGAACTAAATTCCAAAGTAGGTCATGGGCAACAAAAGACCAAGGTAAATAATGGTCGAGAGATATATTATCTGTAGTTAAAACGAGGTTAGAGTAAATACAGCGAACCTCTGTATGCTCTAAAACAAGCTTCCAGAATTTAGTTTGATTAGCTAGGGATTCTCGTTGTTGTGGGGGAAATAGTTTATTAGCAACGGCAGGTACACTGGGGTTGCATTTTTGCATATAACCCAGCCATTCCCAGGATACCCAGCCTCTGACAATTGAATAGTTTTCCGCAATATATTCTACCCAGTCTTGATGTAATAAAATTGCGCTACAGTCTTTTAAAGATTGGGAATTAAAGCAGTAGATAGGCTTTGTTTTTTCAAATTGATTGTTGGCAAGATTAATAATCGTTTGATTAACTTTAGCATCGAGTAAACCTCTAGTTTCTCCAGCGAAAAATGGACGAATCAGGCGAAATGGAACGTATTTAGCGATAAAAGTAATAATGTCCTCAAGATTTTGAGATTGAATTATTTTCCTTAATAGCTTTTTATCTGTATCTCGAAAATTTAAGATTGGTTCGGTGATTTCTAATTCCAGAGAATCTAATTTATTAGCAATCTGGTCTTGCGTTCCAAAAGACAGTTTAAAGTAAGTATGGGGATACCAAGCATTTGCCAGCATCTCGATAATAATTTCTTCAAAACTAATCGGCGATAAAGTCTCAAAATGTCTTCGTTTCAGAATATCTAAAAGTGATAAAAAAAATAGGTATTTGTAAGAGTTAGTAGTATTATTAAAAAATTGAGCTAAAACCCCGATATTAACCCGTTCTGACTGGGGTAGTTCTTGAGTTGAAGCTGTTTGTGGGGTATGGGTGAGACTGCCCAAGTATGCTTGCACAAAGTCTCTGGCAGCAGATGAATTGATGTTGTGTAAGGCTTTGACTATCTCTGCAACGGTTTCAGCTGTGGGGTCGGTTTTTTCGTGAAACCAACGGAAGACAATCGGACGTTCAACACCCAACCCTGTAGCCAGTTGGCTTTGGCTGATGTTGTAAGAATCTAATATTTGTCTCAGTGCTTGACCTGCTTTTCCCATGATTCCAATTATGACAGAGCAGGTAGTGTTTTTGTTAACTTATATATTAACGGTCTAAATAGTATTTGTTATCATATATGATAACAAATACTAT
>NC_019728.1 GCF_000317435.1 Calothrix sp. PCC 6303 | reverse complement strand
TCATTTTTGTAATCTGCTTTATGGTAAACTACAACTTTTTCGAGGTCTTGCCCCGGAAAGTAGTCGAAAATGCACTTTTTACATAACGCATAAAAAGCTAGGTACTATATAATACAATAATCAGTCTCATAATATAGTTATAAATTTATTAAGGATGTGTTCTATGGAACCAACCACAATGACAGCTACCGCAATTGGTAGCCTACTTTTAGTGAAAATTGGTGAAGGAGCGGCAACAGAAGTTGGGAAACAGGTTTTTGAGAAATTTAAAAAGTTACTATCACCACTACTGCATGAGAAAGCTAAAAAGCTGCTATCGCTACTTCGCATCAAACTTCCAAACGCAGCAAAGGCTATAGAACAAGCCCCTGAACTTCCATTAGATATGAACACAATTGAAGTTGAACTGCAAACGGCTATCCAGAGCGATGACGAACTTGCCAATGCTGTTTGGGAAATAGATAAGGTCGTCAAGGAAGATCCAGAGCTTACTCAGGCAGTCACAGAACTAGTGGACGATATAAAGTCTCAACCTTCGGGCAAACAAAATTTTACAAATTTCATAGAAAAAGTAGTGAACTTGGTTCAAGGAACAGGCGCTAGCATAAACATCGATAAGCAAGATATACACTTTTAGGCAATATTTCAGTTCTTGCCAAGACAACAAAATTTAGTTGTGGACAGCAGTAAATCACTTCCGTCAAGGGATTTTGGCTTGGGTATTGGGAGACCATAGCGCAGAAACATTTAAACCTTTGTGGGAGGAAAGTTTGTTGTTGGCAGTGCTATTTTTACGTCACGGATGGATGGAAAGTTTACCCAAGTTTTATCGATCCAGGAGACCATATTGTCAGTAAAACATATATAACCAGAGTAGAAGGTGAGAATACACATTTACGTCATTATCTAGGACGACTGCATCGAAAAACATTATGCTATTCCAAATCAGTAGATATGCTTAAATATTCGATTCGATTGTTACTCTATTATTTAAAGTATAGAGAAATACCTGTGTTTAGCTGATTCATCCCGCATTTATGCAACGCCATAAATACTTGCTCAGTCTAGGTTTTGAGTAAGCTAACTGTCGAATTCTCTTTTCAAAATGGTATAACTTATTTTTCCTTTGATTTTGACTTCGATTTTGGCTGGGTACCCAGATACTTTTCAATTCGCTGTAACCTCGCATTTGCATTATGTGCATAAGTACAAAAACGTTCCCATAGACACATTCCACTAATACCGTCCGAGGGCTGGTTCTCCACCCAATCTTCAATCCGGGAATGGGGTTCGCTGCGATGGGGACGACTGTTGTAATGCAGTAAAAACTTCATCAACCAAGCGTTAGCCTCGGCTTCGGTCTCCGGTTCGTGCAAGTGGTAAAGGGTTTCGTGCATTTCTTTGACGGTGCGAAATGGTCGTTCCACCTTACCTTTGGAACGAGCCGTCACCCGTCGTCCATCTTTGCCATTGGGTAAATGGGTGCGGACATCAATCCCCAAATCTGCCATCACTTTTTGAAATACCAAGCTCTTGGCAATGGGACCGTTGTCCATATAGAGCATTTTGGGAATGCCTTCAAAGGGAAAGTCGGGTTCTGCCTTTTTCGACATGGCGGCAAACATAAATCGCAGTGCTGCTTCTACGTCTTCACCGTAAACGCCGTGGTATTCCTGGTATGCAAGGCCACTGCGGTCATCGACGACGCTGTAAAGCATTAGCAAGGGATGTCCCCGTCCCGGTTCTACCCAAGCTGGTGCTTTGACGTGTTTGAGGTCGCTGGGGCTGAGGTCAAAATGCCAGCATTGATTGCTGTATTCGGCTTGAAAGCGAACGGCAGGTGGCTGTCGCATTAGGGTATTCCGGTCGTAACCCCATTTTTTCAGGTAACGATTGACGGTGGTTGGTTTTAATAGTCCTATTGGGGCTGTGACATGACCATCATTCGTATTAATCCCGTCGGATTCCAAAAGGCGGATTGCTTGCACGGTAGATAGATGGCGACCTTTGCGGTTTGAGGTACGTATCTTAATGGCAGCAATTATTTCACAGTAGCGTTCCAGTCCGGCTTTGGGAATCACACGGGGGACATCGCGGTCGGCACGACGCACTGACGAAAGTTGCATGTCATCTCGTAACGCTCGATACACCGTATCTGACGAGACACCATACAGGTGAGCTATTTCTCCAACTAGCAGCCGACGTTCTTTACTGCGCGGTGGTAGTTGGTTGAGACGACGGCGTAGGTCTACTACCGTTTCTGATGGTATTTGTTTCTTGGGCATCCTATAATTTCGCCCCAACGGACGAGCGTGAATGGAGATGCTTGCGTTCCAACCAATCGTAGAGGGTAGAGGGGGAACAATCGACCAGTTTAGCGATTGAGCGCTTGCTAATACCTTTGTTTAGATAGCTGCGAATTTCTGCTTCACGAGTGTCTAGTTTTAAATGTGTCGATTGTCGTCCTTTGGGTCGTCCTAAAGTTTTCCCTTCGGCTTTGCGTTTGGCGAGGGCTTCGGTGGTTCTCAGTACAATTAATTCCCGCTCAATTTCTGCTGCCAAACCTAAAACCGTTGCTGTAATTCGGCTTTGCATCGAGCCATCAAGCACCATACCTTGTTTGGCGATATGGACGTTGATTCCTCGACGCACGCAGCACTCCAGCATTTCTAATACTTGTAGGGTGGAGCGTGCCATTCGACTGACTTCTGAGAAAATTATGATGTCTGTTGCGATCGCAGTTTCTGTTAGTAGTAGTCCTATGCCCCGCGACTCCCATTTCTCGCGCCCAGAAACAGTATCCTCTACAAACTGAATGGGACTCAAAGAATGTACGTTGGCATATTCTAAAATGCCATGTCGTTGGTTGTGTAGGTCTTGGTGGTCGGTGGATACTCTCAAATAAGCATAAATAACCATAGCCATATTGGCTGTCGGTTTAAACAGCTTTGGGGATTTAATCGAACGTATATAGTTCAAATTAAACCACGAATAGTGTACATATGTGTCCGGTTAAAAAGTTCGTATTTTCTGGACAGTTTGGGGACTCTTTTTCTAAAAACACCTGAATATAAGGGTTACAGCTTATTTGCAAATAATCTGGTTTGTTTGCAGTTAATGTGGTTTGGTTGCAAATAATGTGGTTTCATTTGCAGATAATGTGGTTTTGAGACCCCCCTTATTTGCAGTTAATGTGGTTTCAAAATCGCCTTGTTTGCAGTTTTATCTCCGGATGTTTGCAGTTCGCTACAGTTACCGTGACAAGGGCTTCATTGTGGTGACGATTTGATTTATTTGGTAAAGTTGTCTTTGACAGTAGCTAAATAGTACCAATGCCCGTGGAAGTTGAGATAGGTAAAATCCTTGCTCCAGATTTGATTGGGTCGAGTTAGGCTTGTGGTTTTGACGAGATTAGGCAGTTAGAGTACTCCAAGTAATAAAATGCCCATTGTCATTGCGTAGCTTGCTTCTCCGTTTCGGAGTATGAAGCGAAGCGGAATGAAGCAATCACGTAATCTCCGAGTTCTTGCGATTGCTTCGTCGTTCCTCCTCGCAATGACAAATTTTGGATCATTTATTTGTTGGAATAGGGGTGAAATAAGCAGTGGTGCAGAAAGTTACGTTAAGGAATTAATCACCAGGAAGAAAAACTGTACCAATTGAAGGTTCTGAAATTTAAGAGTCTGAAACCCTTGCTATACCGTACTCGTTTGATGTACCAAACAGAGTATAGGTTAATTGACACAAGTAGCCTGGTGCTGGACATAATGGTTGAGGTGCAAAAAAAGTGATTTGCAGAACGCTTGTCCTGTAAGACTTTCAGCCTTAGCGTAATTTTCTGTACCGTTGCTCATTTACCCCCGAATACTCTTAACAAAGTTAATAAATGTTGCAATCTAAGAGTTTCTGAAGTAACTCTGGTTCTGAGGACATTGCTTTACTAATACGGGTAATCATGTAAGATGCCGTATTTTTATTGACTTGAATTTTAGCAGCTAGTTCAAGAACAGTAATATTTTTTTGAGACTTGAGAACTAAGCTAATAGCGGTAAACCACTTAGATAAATCCACATGTGTCTTGTGAAACAAGGTATTCACAGTAACACTGTAAGAATTAAAACAGTCATTACAATGATATCTGTTTTCTTTCTTGATATTGGTGGAATTAGTAGAACCGCAATAGGGACATTTTGGCACCCCACCCCAACGAATTTTTTCTAAAAGTTCAAGGCATTGCTTTTGTCTTTTATTTTGTAGCATCAGTCACAACCTGAAATCCGGCTTACGCAATTGCGTGTAACACAGATGACAAGTTTTTGCTTGATAAGAACGAGCGTACAAGACAGAAAAGCCCAAGTAACATAGAACGCGCTCTGTTTATAAAATCCGTAAGTCTTATAAGCGAGTGTTGATGGGGACGCACTTCTGGGTGCTATATTTGCCACTTCGCCCAAGTAAGCATTGCTATTACTTTCTCGACCACGCAAAGCTCGAAAAGCTTGCCAAATAAAGCTTTCAGTAAAATTTATTTTTCTTCCTAGTCTGTGGAAGTGACTTTAATACACGTAAACCATAAAATCATTTTGAAAATAATTTTTGGAGCGCTAATTATTCCTTATCAACTTTTTTAAAATCATGCAAAAGCAAAAAGAAAGGCTTGTCTAATTACACAAATTCAGTTTTATATACTGAGTAGTTAAATAGTGCGGTGAACTATAATCATAAGCGATTAAAACGAAAATAAAGCTATTTTGAAACCACATTAATTGCAAGTTAAGGTGTCTCAAAATCAATAAAAAAAGTCGAAAATACTTTTTAAAAAATAGGCTTCACTGATTAGCAATTACAAATGTGAATTTATATATTTATTATTCACAGTTAAACATTTTAAGCATGATAAATCGCAGTTTGTAATGCTAGTAAATCTGCTTCTTTTAGTTTAGCTACGTTTTACTTTCATAGTCTAAAGTTTATTAAGGTTAAAGAAATGTCAGAATCTATTTATAATCTACAACAATTAGCTAGTCTCTATAGACATGCATCAGTAGTTAATAAACAGAGGGAATATACTAATAGACAAGAAGCTCAAAAATGTGCTGATTCGGCTATAGAAAATCCGCAATATGAAAATGATTGCCGGAATCAAGAGCAAGAATATCTTCGTATGGCAGCAACATGGGAACAAATAGCTGCAATACAACTAGAATATGCATTAATATGTGAGAATCCAGTTAATGAATATCAACATATTCTAAGTGATTTAGAAATTTTACTAAATAAAATAAGGCATTGTCGAGAGGTACAATGTTCTAATGAAGCATGTAGAGAAATATTAGAATTGATACAAACATATTGTTTAAAAGATTCTTTGTTGTATGATAATTATCCACAATACTGTGGCCATATAAATTAAGTGTTTATGAATAATAGCCATAAATATAGGGCTATTGTTCATCTGGTTTTTTCTCAGATTGTGACAGTTTTAATTTTTCCATCAAAATTCTGCCTTTTTCATCTACCCTACGTTGTTCATCGAGCGCATCTTGCTCCCGCTTATCTAGCTCTTGTTTTTTAGAAGGTGCAGAATCTAAAATTTGTTGAGCCTCATAATCTAATTTTTCAATATCAGCTTTAATGGCTACTGCTTGATTTCTTAAGTCTTGTGATTCAGATGTAGTATTTGATTCTCCACCTGATTCGGAAAGAATTTCTATCAAAGCATCCAATAAAACGAATAAATCTGACGAGTTACTTTTATCCTGAAGCGGTACGAAAATTCTATTTTTTATCTGCTGAATTTTTTCATTTCTATTTTTTGTATTTTGTTCTTGTTCTTCATATCCTGTATCAGGTTTCAAATTTTCCTCTGGATAAGCGGAGCGAACATTTTCATCATATTCTGCTTTTTTGTAAGAATTGTCTTTTGCTGTACGAAGTATACCCATATCTAATGGCTTATCCTTTCCACAATCCCGACCTGTTCTAGCACCGCCAAAATAAGCGTCCGAAATATCTACTCCAGTCAAATTGACACTTTGAATATTTGCTCTTCTAAGAAAAGCTGCTTTAAAATTAGTAAATTTACTTTTGATAGTTTTATCAGGTTCAAATTTATTTTTATATTTGCCTTTATATTCACCAAGTATAGCTCCGCATAAATCCGCTTTATTCAAAGTAGTATTACTAAAATTTGTACCTTCTAAATTAGCTTCACATAAATCTACTCCCGTCAAATCTGCACCCCAAAGATTAGCACCCCTTAAATCTGCACCCCTTAAATCAGCACCTTCTAAATTAGCTTCTCTTAAATCAGCACCTTCTAAAATAGCATTTCTTAAATCGGCTTTTTTAAAACTTGCTCTTTCTAAGTCAGCGCCACTTAAACTTATTCCTCTTAAATCTGCACCATCTGCATCAAGTCCTGTAATATCAGATTTTTCTTGATATAAATCCTCAATTGCTTGTTTTCTTGCGCCACTTGTTTCAGAACCTTTGGCACCATCAATTAGCTGCCAAGCTTGACGTTCTAATTGTTTCTTCCTATCAAAAGTATCCCAGAAAAATAAAATCGCTGCGGAAAGCACACCAATATTTTGAACTTGTCCTAATAACTTGGAATCGGACAAGAAGCAAATTAACCCAGATGCATCGAATTTATACTTACATTCATTGTTTTCTTCTTTGATTTTTTCATTTTGATTATATACTTCGATGAATTCACGTATTTGAGGATTTTTAGTCGTGATTTCAGTAAGTTTTTCATCTTTCTGCTGTTTTTCATCTTTCTGCTGTTTTTCCAACCAACCTATTCCGCCAACAATGAAAACGGTTATTAACAGCGTTACTATTATTTGAAACCAGCTTTTTCTAGTGCTAGGGGATGGGAAGTGCTTAGAACTCCTTTGTGATGTAGCCATCAATCCTTGCTCCCTGTCTAAAACTATACTTATATCAAATCAAATAAGAGCTTACCACAAATACGCAGTAAAATTTATTGAATAAAATTGTTATATTAAACTAAAAGTCAATACTATTTTTATGAAATTTAATGAATATAAAATTAAGTTATTTAAAATTTAGTTGACAAGCAAGCACTAATAGTAATTCATCAATAAGCTTCAACCGCACAATGAAGCTGCGAGGCAGAGGCTCTCAGAATGCCTGTTTTATAAGGTTTTAGTAAAACCAAGTGGCTATTGCTTAACTTATTTTCTTACTAGTATATTTTTACTGTTTTTTTGTGTAACAATTATTGTTTTCTGCTTGACTTGATACTTAGATTTGTGAGAAGGTTTGTTGTTTTGGTGAAAATAAGTTGTTTAGCGGCAACAAGCTGAATTTCAAAAAACAATTCCTTGTTGTCCCCGAACCGACCAATCGCACTCAATCACAAAACTCATTTCTCCTTTGATTTCGATTTTGGCTGAGTACCCAGATGCTTTTCAATTCGCTGTAACTTCACGTTTGCATTATTAACCTGCATATATGTATCCCGAACTTGCTTACCCACAATTTCCAGGGACGTGACGGGTTGGTAGTCTGCATTCATCCTCATCACCACAGCTACGGGTACGGCAATAAATGCCAATATCATTGCCACCACCCAGATAAATTGCCAATCCAACCTACAAATCCAAGTCAAAACCGCGAAGCTTGCGCGACGACAGTCGTTCGCTCCCCTTTCCCAAATTCTTGCCAATATCCCTGGAGGGTTTATTCTCCGGTGTTTCTTCTGGGTTAACTGTTCCAACATCCCCATCATCCTTCTCTGGTTCTGGGCTAAATCCAACATCTCTCTCCCCATCGAAGTCAAATTCCGGCTCTCTATCTCCAGGGCTATTTCTCGCTTCAATTCGGCTATTTGCGATCGCGATAATTCCACCGTCAATGTTTGCGAATGGGAGAGGGTTTGGTTCAAGTTCGTCAATAATTTTTTCAGCGTCGGTATCTCCTGTGCGACGTACCTCAAACTCGGTGAGATTTCGCTCAAGGTTGTCAATTGCTGCAACTGTTGCTGCGAGGTTAAATCTAAGGCGTTCAAGGCTATCCCAAGCCTGTTGCAACTTTGAGCCAGGTTGTCGTGAGCTTCGCTTTGGTCTGCTGAATAAGCCAGTTGTTCTGCTGTTAGTTCCGTCCACTCGGATAGTTCTCCCTGGAGTTTTTTGAATAATTGTTTCCATTCGTTGGGTGCGGTTTCGGTGAGTTGGGATAAATAGCCGATATACTGCACCAATCGAAATGCTGGGTCATCTTCCTTCATCTCGGAGTCGAGGGCAAACCTCAGCACTTTGGCTTGAAACTCCGGTGGTTTGTTTTCCAGGAGCTTATCGAGATGGGATGGTTGCGGTTTATCCTGTCTTGAGTTTTTGTTATTGGTTGTTGGCATAGATAGGATGTCAGATAGAGGAATATTTGAACTTGCCCGCTCGAACTGGTATACAAGTAAAAAACCGGATGGAGTTAAAAAACGCGAAATAAAGCTACCCGATTTTTATTGCCTTCTCCCGTAAATAAAGGTTTTGACGCTTACTACTGAGTAATTTAAAAAATCAAACTTTCTCCCACTCCCCCACTCCTGCTCTCAAATATCCAATCCCAGCATCCATGCGGCTGTTTCCAATTGAGTTTCGGCTTTATCAACCCAGTCAAATATGCGCGATCGATTACTTACAGTTAAACCATCATGTTCTAAAGCTTCGCGGAAGGTTAAATCTTTGGAGTCGATAAAGTCGAAAAGGTTATCGTACAAATCGGGTAGTAGCAGTTCTATCCCACGAAGTTCGTTTAATAAAACTTGCCGTACTTTGGAATCGTTGTACCTGATAAATTTTTTATCTTCACCCCAGTAAAGATTTTTAGCCACCACATAATCCACGCGATCGCTACAAAAATCTACTAACCGTTTTAACTGGATGACGCTATCTTTGACTCTCCCTAACACAGATACCATTGTGATGCGATACCCCATAATTTCTGCATTTTTGAAAAGATGAATATCGGATGCTACTGATTCAAAATATTCGGCAGCACCCGCAGGTAAATCCACCAGGGAAACTTTGGGGGAAAAACGCTCTAAATCATCTTGTAGGGAATCTGCACCACCGCGTTGATTTAATTTTAAGGTTTGAACTCCAGGGGAAAGTTTGCTGTAATGTCGGTAAAGTTGGGGGTTGGATTGGTCGCATTCGTAGGCGATGCAGTCGATGTTTCTATGGCGGTAGATATCTAAAAGAAGTCTCGCCATCACGCTTTTACCCGTGCCTCCCTTATCCCCTGTTACTAATACTAATCTTCCATTATATTTTTGTGTTGTTTTGGTTTGTTGGGAAGATTCTTGTGGGGTATTTGGTCTGTTATTCTGTTTATTATTCGTTTGTTTATTATTCGTTTGTTTATTAGTGGTTTGTTTATTAGTGGTTTGTTTGTCGTTTGCTTGCGTATCGGTATTTGGCTTTGCTTTTACAACCATTGATAAATTCTCCTTTATTGCTGGGGGTTTACAAATTTTTGTCCGTTAAGAGGGTTTTACAGGGAGCATTCGGTTTTGGCAGATAGCCTTTTTTAGACAACCTATATAGTGGGGTTTCTGGCACTAGATAATTATGTTTCTTCCATTCATTGGATGCACCCGTTTTACAATTTATTGCCCAGAGCGAATGTTCTAAAAAGAAAGTGCAATTTATGACTCATTAATAATGCCGTACAAATTTCTTCTCATTTACGGTTTCTATAAGCTCTCTCATTTACTATTTATAGAACTTCTCCCGTTACAACACTTCCGGTAGCTATGGGGTACACAGTCAAAGCTGAAAACTCTGACTTGGAAAGGGGCAAGGAGAAAAACTGCATTGTGTAATAGCCGGAAGTGCTGTAATTATTTTGGCAATTTATTCTATTAATTATTCCTGTAACTTCTCCTATTAGTTATTTATACAAACTCTCTCCCTTTTATTGGCTATGCTCTCTCCCTTGTCTATCGATTTATTTTACAAATCCTCGTCATCTATTAATTGAGGCTGGAAGGCGAAGGAATTAGTATTGTTATCACGAGTATTATTTTGATTTTTATTTGACTTTGTGCTTAAAGTTTTCCTATTCGATTCGACGGGAGATGATTTTTGATTGTTTTCTGTAGCCGTTGGTGAGGTAGACGCGACAGATATTTCTCGTACTTCTAAGCTTTTATTAATTTCAGAACTTTCTGATATTTCTGAGCTTTGGAGAGTATCTACCTCAGCCGAATTTGTATCCGAATTTATATCGCAATTTTTATCTATATTTTTCTCCATCCCATCACCATTAGATGATTTTGTTTTTTTACGAGTTTTCTTGCGGATATCGTTCAACAGATATTTAATTCGTTCTCCATTAATATTGATATCCAACCCAGCTAATGTGGTTGACACTTCTTCGTAGGTGTAGCCCAGTCGCAACACCCGTTCGATTTGTCGGCGCATCTTTCTGATAGCATCTCGCGCCGATACGTCATCTAATTCCTTTGCACCCAAAGCCCTCAGCGCATCTAACGCCTCTGGTATTTTGGATTTAGAAATTCTATCCGACATCACCTAAAATACTCCCGGTCAAGATTATTCAATCTCCTTTTTTTGTTCTAACTTAATTAAGTATTTTTGTACTGTCTTGCAATATATTGTTACTTTATTTTTGAATCAATAGAAAAATTTATAACTATAGACGTAGTATTTTTTTTCTGATGAGTAAAACTGAAGTCTCGTAGATCGAGATTAAATGGGATTGAGATTTTTTCAAAAAATATGGCTAAAATATTTGAAAACATCCCACGAATCAAAAAATCATAAAATCAACAATCAACATCCTCAAAAAGATAAAAATCTCCAATGTTTTTCACCCTCAATAGTTATCCTAGTTCTCCCTCGCGTTTTGGGTATTCTCATTTCTCTGGTTCTCCCACAGTCCCGGTTTTTCTGGGCTTTCTCGTTCTCCCGGTGTCTTGGTGGGAAGCCAGCCATGCCCTAAAACTTACGTTTTACCATCGCTTACGCTCGGTACGGGCAGGCTGGCTCAAGGGGGATACCCCCTTAAGAAACCCCCAATGAAAACACAGTTGAGACACGTTGTTTAGATGTAAATCGAGACAGGTACCAAATGGTGTATTGTGTACTGCTCCTATGGATTAATTTAGATAGGTATCGAGGCAGAAATCGAGCGTTAAGCTTTGCACATCGCAAAATCCAAATATTCACAACACATAGACAAACGCACTTTGATTTTTGGTTTAGCTATGTCAAGTCCAATAGTTCGCACCAAAATAATGCAAATTCGAGTGTCCGAGGTGGAATTTGAAATGATTCATTCGCGAGCCTCCCAAGCGGGATTGTCATGCTCGGAATTATTTCGACGCAATGCCCTACTACGTCCTTTGCCCAAACGAACGACAAAAATAGCCGTCCAAACTTACGTCGAACTGGGAAAAATTGGGAATAACATCAACCAATTAACCAAGGCTGCTAATACTGCGATCGCATTAGGGCAAAAACCGCGAGAGTTGGCTGCTGAGTTCAAATTTTCCCGGCAGTTAAACCCGAATGTGGAACGGGCTGTTTATCATGTTTCCCTTTCCCTGGCTCCAGGAGAATATTTATCGGACGAGGAGTGGAACGAAATTAGCGATCGCTATCTTCGGGAGATGAATTTTCATAACAATCAATATGTGGTTTACCGTCACGGTGATAAAGAAAACGACCATATTCATATTGTGGCTAGTCGGATTTCTTTGGATGATGGCAGGTGCGTACACGATGGTTGGGACTACAAACGCAGCGAGGCAATTGTTCGGCAGTTGGAACGGGACTATAATTTGGAGTCGGTTAGGGGGAGTCACGAGAAATTAGAGCGCACCGCAACCACGGGACAACACCGCAGAATCGAGCGGGAACAAGGGGAGTACGATTTGGGGTTGAGGGATAATCCCCCGGAACTGCCAGTTAAGATGCAGTTGCAGGAAATTATCGATGGGCTTTGCCCGGTCTGCGACCATCGCGTCACGGCTTTAAAGGAGGATGGTTCCACAGATAACTATCTGACGATGCCAAGGTTAATCGAACGATTGCAGGGGGAAGGGGTGGAGGTTCGTCACGGGTTTACCCGTAATGGCAAGTCGAAGGGAATTAGTTATAGCTTTTTGGGACAGGCTTTTAGTGGTTCCCATTTGGGGGCAGCGTATACTTTTCCCGGTTTGCAAAAACACAAGGGTGTGAGTTACCAAGCACAAAGGGATGATATGGCGATTAAACAATTGCTGTTGAATCCGGTAAATTATGGTGTTGCAACTGGGTTTGAGCAGAGTGATGGGTTGACTCACGACGGAATTACTGGTAGTACCGATAAAGAGGACACTATTGACGTTACTGATGCTTACGCGAATTATTGTGTTGCCGATGCTAATACTTTAGATGGGGAGAAGGACGGAGCAGTCGAACAAAACGAGCAGTGGCAAGTTATATATCAACAAATTTGTTTAAAAGTTACACCATTTGTAAACGATGACGAACGGGATTATATAATTGTCAAACGGTTGTTGCAATTGGAAAGACCGTTGTCAGAAATTAGAGAAATTATCAATGCCAGTCCAATTGAGTATACGCTTTCAACTGTTAAAGAGTTGATGGTAAGGGCAAATTTGGAGTTACTTTCTGAGCATCAAAAACAAAGAAGTCAACACAAAAAGCAAAGCAAGCTTGAACTGTGATCGCAATTGGTAGAAGCTGGTATCAATTATTGAGCCAGTTTTTCAATTAGAGATAAAAGTATCGGTTCACGACCGGATTGTCGAGACGCATAAGGCATCTGTGCAGGAGCTATTTCTCTCAGCAAATTGATTTCAGATTTAAACCAATTCTTCACAAAAGTTACAACATCTATGTCAGTTTCCTGAAAATTATCTTCTAGATAAGGGCATCCATCAAGCAGTAGTATAATATCTTCCAAATCAGGGCTGCTATAGGGGTTGGTTCTTCCTCTACTGTTAAATGCTTCAATCTTTGATGCCAGAAGATAAGATACTGTAAAAATCAAAATAGATTGTCCGCTTGGAAGCTTGTGTGATATTGCTTTATTAATTCCTGGTAAATACCAACAATTTGAAAAGCCGAGTATTTCTTCATTTGTCGGCATAATATCTATTATTAAGTCTTCATAACACCACCGACAGATTACAGAACTTTTCGTGTCCTCATTAAGCCCAATTTTACGTAATTTATCTGAAAGTTTATAGTATTCAGCACGAGAAGTAATTTCAACCACACAATCAACATCTTTTGTTGTGCGGACATCTTCAACAGAAGCATCGTCAAGATAAAGCGATATTGTCGCACCACCTACAAATACTAAGTGTTCGTCCAAGGCTGACAACAATTTGCCAGCCCTTTCTAACATTTCTATTTGTTGATTCATTACATTGCCAGTCTTTTTTCAAGTTCTTGACAAGCAATTTGTTGTTCACGGGCACGCCCCGCTCTGACTGCATCAACCAAACTAAGCATTTGATACAGTTCTGGGTCATTCTTAGCAGCTTCGGGAACAGATTTATATAGAGGATTAATCGTTTGCCCTCTAGTATTCCCATTAGGAGAAGCCCATACATAAGTATTGCTGGGGTCACTAATAACCAAATCTTTTAAAGGTTCTGAAGAATGCGCTGTGGGCATACCTCTACCTATAGCTCCTGGTTGAGCAGGAAATACATATTTAATACCGTGAATTAAAAATTCCAGCACAGCAGCATTTCTAATTTTTTTTAAGTAAGAATCATACAAACCACTAACCTGACATCTCTTTAAAGCAGCATGTACCTCAGATGCACTGATACAAAGGCTATCAGCCAGCTTATTGTAAGTCCATTCTGAACTACGCAAATTGTGTAATTTAAGTAAAACAACAATATCTTGAGGCTTTAACATATTATTTTCTTCGCGATTATATTGACAGATGTAATTACATTTTATATTCGCAAATCGCAAATAGCAAATAAAAATTAGTGATAGGCATAAACGCATCTTCTGCAACACTTGTAAAATAAGGGTTTTAGCCTAATTCTTTACAAAACTTACAACGTGTCTCAATTTACACGTATCCCGGCTTACCCACTATGGCATCACCGTGCGTTCACGCCGGGGAGTGTCAATCTATTAACTCCAATAGCCAGTCACCACTGCCACCACAGATAAATTTCTCGACTTTTGATTGGGTTTTGGGGTTAAAGTAGCGAACAGTACAGCCGTTGAAATAGCCTTTTTCTTGGCGCAGTTCAACAATTTCGGCTTTCACAGTCCAATCGTTTTGCCAGTGGGTATCCGTAGGATAGCAGCGTACTTTACTACCAACTCGCAGGGGTATATTACAGCCTTTGAGATATTGCGATCGCTCTCGTTCAATTTGTCTGGGTTCCTCGCGCATCGCTCCCGGAGTCGCTTGAGTATTAGGGTGACTCGATTGGTTGGGTTGCCTTTGTTCAATTGGTTGCTGTTGTTCTTGAACTTGTTCAAGTTCTTGCCTTTGTTCAATTGGTTGCTGTTGTTCTTGAACTTGTTCAAGTTCTTGCCTTTGCTCAACTGGTTGCTGTTGTTCTTGCTCGCGCGTTCGATATGGGAACTCGTGATCAAAATTTTCTAGTTGTTTCCTTTCCAAAACCGTCAAACGGGACAATATTTGACTTTTAATACTTCCATCCAAATCACTAAGGTAAGTAGCTAATAAATCGTATTCCCCACACAACAGACATGAACGAATATTTTTCAGGTAGGAAGATACTATTACTACTTCAGTAATTTCACAGTTAACAAGAGTATTTTCATTGACCTTGGTAACATTATTGTCAATCGCAATTTCTTCCTCTTGTTGGGCGACAGCGCTGGGTTGGGCATCCAACCCCACAGATGGTTCCTCTATTAGCTGAGGAGCAACAGGTGGCTGGGTATTCAATTCCACAGATGCTTCCTCTATTAGCTGAGGAGCAACAGGTGGCTGGGTATTCAATTCCACAGATGCTTCCTCCATTGGCTGGGGAACAACAGGTGGCTGGGTATTCAATCCCACAGATGGTTCCTCTGTTGGCTGGGGAGCAACAGGCGGCTGGGGAACAACAGGTGGCTGATCTAACCCATGAGCGATGGTTGTGCCATATTGAGCGTCTGTATCATCCGGGGAAACGGGTTGTTCCGGTTGTTCCCCATCCTCCATCAATTCAGGGGCTAGGGCTGGACGACCATCTGGCAAAAGAATTAGCCCTTCTGTACGCCGCACCCAGAGAGCTATTTCCTGGAGTCGTCTTTTATTGCCTTTGTAGACCTGATCCCAGCGTTCATAAACAAAAGCAATCTTTTTAACTAATTCCGAGCGATCGATAACTGGTGGTTGTGCCGTTCCCGGTAAAACAGGCTTCTCTAAATTCGGCAGAGGCGTTATTTTCCCCCCACTAGCAGCCTCATCAAGGGACATATGCTGGCTGCTACATGGTGAAACATCCCCTGGAATCGCTACGCCTGCTCCTCGCGCTGCTACGGTAGCAATATTTTCGGCTACCTGCTCCTTGTTTTCTTGATTAACTTCTGGGTATTTAACCAAGCAACTAGGCAAAATAGCTTGAATATCTTGATTTTGCTGTTGGTGGGCGTTATTGGCAACTTGGTTAAAGAATTGTAAAAACTCTTGGTAAAGTACGTCGGTACGAACTGGATTCTTATAAAACTCGCTGTAGGCGTAACTTCTAGCTCCAGTTTCCCACTTCCCACCTTGGGGTTTGTAGTGTCGATTAGCCCACCAGTTGAGGAAAATCTCACTGGGGCGATTTAATGCGTCTTCCCATACATAAAGCAAGCGGAAAGTTTCCTCTCCCTTCAATTTTGGTTTGACAATCTCGTCAGAATTCGTTACGTTATGTTGTGCTGTTTCCGTAGTATTTGCAACACCTGTAGTATCGGAGGCTTTCGTAGTATTTGTAGAATCTGTAGCACAAGAAGGCTGAGTATTACTTGTACTGTCTGTAGTAAGATGTCTGCTTGTATTATTTGTATTACTTGTATTACAAGGCGGGGCGGAAAAATGACCTTCAGAACTTTCTTTTGGCGAAGTGGAAGAATTATTTAAATTCTTGGTTTGAATAGGATTATCTTGGGGTACTTCCTTCTTGTCAGCCCATAAGTCTTCTTGGAGATTAACACCAACTTCTTTTTCTGTTACATCTGTCTCTTGTTTTTGATTTTTGACTTCTTGAGTAGAAATAGAGTTTTCTATATATATAGATGAAAATTGCGATTGCAATTTCGCGTAATTACATTCTGAATTACCCGTAGTTCTATTTAGAATATCGTTACTGGGAAAGGATTCTAGCTTCCATACTTCTGGCAATTCAGAAGTAATACCAAAGTCAAACCCGGTCACTTCACGTATGCGTGCCGTGTCAATCGTCATAAAAGAAGTTGTTAAATACGGGTGCCAGTCTTCATGCTTTTTGGCAAGATGTTGGCGCAAAGAGGCGAAATTGGACTTCACGATAAAACCATATGTTTTCAACCACCGCACGACTTTGCCGAATTGGGATTCGGTCAAGCCAGTGATTACTCCAGTCCAATATTTATACGAACCCCAATACCATGTCACACCGTCTCGTGTCCCATATCCAAAATCGGTGTTGGTCAAAATCCAATTCAGCTGGTTTAGAAAAACTCCCGCATCACTTGGGTGAGGGCACTTTAATTTGCGGAGAGACTCGATTAAAGAAGGTTTGTAGAGGCAAATTACAGACATAACCTGATTTGTTGGTAGTCAGGTCGGATAACACCACCACAAAAATGAAACAACCCAACAAAAAAGGTGTACACTAAGACTATATATTTTAATAAACTAAGGTTGGGTGATGTTTTGGGTTGCTTCATCGTCGTCGATTTTACTCGTCGCCGTTGTGTGTAGTCGTGTTATCCTTCCTTTTTTTTAGATACTATCTATCTTAGTACATAAGCAAAAAAAATATTCTTTCTTCTCGCTTAGGTTTATGCACATATCATACATGAAATTAGGATACAACGATTGCTCTCCACTTGGGCAATTTATTTTAAAGTACCTGCGAGAAGAAGATTTAACGCTCAAAGACCTTGCTACAAAGTCTGGACTAACACGACCGGGACTGCGGTCAATGCTCGAAAAGCGCGGAAGCCCAACAGAAACAAGCCTCATCAAGTTAGCAAAGGGGATGGGTGTATCGCCTCGCTTATTGCTCCAACTAAAGCACCAAAACGAAATCGAAAATCCAATAACGCCTGACGCTATTGACTTATTTCTAAAAGCTGTAGAGGAACTTATTAAGGTTTTTACAGAAGTAACAAAAAACCTTCCTGAAGGAAAGCGACTTGACAAAGACGAAATTTTATTATTGGCAGTTAAGTCTGCAAGGTTAATTGACTATTAAAGAAATCAATTCAGGGGTTTTTTGTACAAACCCTCGAAAAGGGGGAATAGGGAAATTAGTGAGACGGGGCTTGGGTTAGCTGCTGAACAATATCATCCAGATTAATCGGGTCAGAAAATTTCCGAAACTCATAACGACCATATAAATTGATGTGCTGCCAAGCGACAGGAGAAATCTGTTTCAACTCCTCAATCCCTTGAACATCATTAGTGTTCTCCGGGGTAAATGAGCAATCGAACAGAAACTTACGCTAAGGCTAGAACCCTTATTGGATAAGGATTCTGCAAATCGACATTTTTCACAATTTTCAATGTGCGAATTAACTTATAAGTTATTTAGGGTCTGCTGAAAAAGGCTGCAAAGCGAATCTAGATGCCACACAGCTTGAATAATGGTGGTTTTGGAGCTCAGATCCAAAATTCACCCCGCGATTTTCCGCCAAAGTGCATGGTTTTTGAGCATCTAAATCCCATAACCTTGCACTTGTTTGCCTTAAAAATACTTGAAACTCATATTTGGTAAAGCTTATAGCTTTATTCAGCAAGCCCTATTTAGCACAGTGTTTTGGAACGTAGCCACAAAGGTTTCAGATCCTAAAAATTAGAGAGGTTCAAATGGTACGGCTAAAAGTAATGAATCTAGTCTGCCAAATTCTAATTTTTAGGCAAAAGTTAGTTTTTTTCTAAAACCCTGTCTGACTAATATTTTCAGACGATGCATGGCGGCAAAATGCGCCTTGGCTACTTTTACCCCAACAAAGACCTAAGAGAAGAAGATTTATGAATCTATACAGTAAAGTTTTCCCAAGTAATACGTTATAAATGCTCGCTGCACAAACAGTATAGTAATTTTTAAAATTTAACAGTTGCACAGAAATAAAGGTTGCACCTGCACTTTGCAACAAGTGAAATTCGCGCACGTCAAATACGCAATCATGAAATACCAGAACTTAAAGCGCAAAGTTTCTTTAACAAAAGAAGTATTACTTGCCATGCAAGATTTCAATCCAGCAATACCACGAATTAATCGTATAAAATCTCATTCTTTTTTCTGCCTCTGCTGATTCGTTTGTTCGACATAACCTTTCATATACTCTTCAATTATTTCGCTCATAGTCTTCCGGTTCAAAGCACAGGCTGCCTTGAACTCGTCTCGCACTGACTCTTCAATTTTCAGTCGAAGCTCAATTTTAGCCATTACTACCTAGTCTTCTCGGTGGAGAAGCATTGCAAGTCATGCAAGCATAATCCCTTAAAAAAAACACGTCGTCTATATCCATTAGTGGATATAATGGATATAATAAAGCTGTGTCTCAGGCAATTCACAAAGATGAAATCCACAGAAGTTCGCTTCTTTTACGAGTCCGTACTAGGTAGACGAATCAGCGATGTGCAGTGGTGGAGAGTTAAAAAATCCTTTACACAACAAGGGTTAGCGCTTACGACTGAAAACCTCAAGTGGGTTGGCGAGTTCAAAAAGGTGCTACCCCATGCAAACTTGTCCCACGGAATCTTAGCTGCTTACACCAACACACAAAAATTAATCGGCTCCAAAGAATTAATCCAGGGAGAATTCTTGACAGAATTATTCAACCAACAAGGTGTAAGAATTCACCCTTCAACCATTAGTCGTTGGTTTCGTCCCTTGGGTGGGTTCAGAAAATCAAAATTTTATCCTGCCGATAAATTGCAACCAATAATTCTTGCCGCATTGATTTACAAAGCAAAGCTATCAAGCAAGCAAATCACTAGAGAACTAGCAGAAAAATCAAAATGACCACCTACACCAAAAGAATCCAATCTCGGCTCAACCGCATGGGAATAAAAAAATCATTAGCAGAAATAAGAGAAGTTTATACTTCTATTGTTGATGATAAAAACAACCCAACAGAAGAAGAAATCACTGCTGTAATAGAAAGTTTTATGAAAGCGATGGCACCAGCCACTTCTGAAGTAAATATTGCAGCAATTGAAACAACAGAAATAGCCTCAGAATTAACCTCAGAATTAACAACAATCCAACCTTCATATGACGCTGTACTAGGACGAACAGATGAACAACAATCACCTATTATTGAAGAGTCTGACGTTGATGAAATACTTCAAAACAAGAGCAATCAAGGATTAGAAGCATCATCCATAGTAGTTAATACCGAACAGAAACAAGACTTAATTACAACCCAAGCATCGGTTTTAGGTATTGAACTATCATCCGTAGAAGTGTTGGATTTAGCCACCAGTATTGGGGATAGATTTGGTGACTATACTGATTTTATTCAGTCAGTAAGTTTAGCAATTAAGTCCCATGCTGACCAGCGTTACGATTCTTTAGAACAACAAATAAAAGATACAAGCGAAGATTTAAAGAATCATTTTGAATACCGAGAAAAGCAACTCAATCAAAAGTTTGCAGAAGGTTTAGGCAACGTAAAAGCAACATTAGTAGAGAGTCGAAAAAGTATCCAAAGCGCAAAAGCAGCAATCCTCTCACAATTCAAAATCAATTCAACATAATGATTATCTAATTCCGTATAAACTTTATCTATTGATATTAGGATTGGGGTTAATCTCCTTACTAATTCAATTATTGGTAGGTTTGAAACCCTTAACTCCCAAACAACAGCGACAGAAATTAGTCGAACAGGGATATATCTGTAATTACCAATGTCAGGATGATTAAAAATGAAAACATCAAAATATGTCCGCGACCACATATCGGGATATGGTAAACAAATCACCAAAGCCACCAACAAAAAATTTGGCATCAACAATTCCTTAATTATCCGTGCTGTCAACGGTGACGATAAAGCTTTAAAGCAAATTGGGGATATGGGTAATACAGGACAGAGATTAATTGCTGTGATGCCCCTTATCCGCGAAAATTTAAAGGACTACATCGAAGGAATTGGAGATTACAACGAAGCACTAGCAGATATTTATAAAACCGGAGGACGAGAAGCAGCCAAAATTGATAAAGCTGGAGGTGATGTTTCCCTAGAAAACACCCGTTACAATCACTTAATTGATGAATACAAAACTAAATTATTCGCCGATTTAGAGAAAGAATATCAGCGTCATGATGATGCAATGGATGTTATCGAATTGCAGGCATGGATCGATACTCAAATGGCGACAGTTGAGGCGAAAACAAGACTAGAAAATATCAGCAACAAGCCATTTATCGCCCAAATGAAAGCGGATAGAGACTATGAAGATAAAAAGATTAAACATTTACTCGAAAATGGCTCAGATAGCGACTTAAGCTTGATTCCTCAAAAACATTTTTCAACCAATCCAGTCGTTAGATTCTGGAACAATATTCGAGACATATTTAGATGAATTAAATACCCCAGGTTTTTACTGGGGATATACAACAGATTTAATCTAAGTGAAGCACAATTAGACAGGCAAGACTTCGGCGTGAGCGCTCAGTCGAACGCTCCCCATACAAGACTTTTAGCTTTTAAGCCTGTACCCCATCTACTTGCAAACTGCTATATCATCAACTATTGGGAGTAATGACTAGCTATGTTACAGGATTTAGAGTCTGTAAGTGAGAAGTTGCCGGGAAGAGAATCTTTCCGGCAAACTTCGGACGAAGAGAATCAAGCGAATTATCCCCGCAGCGAAGATTCATCTTTTACCCCAGATGAAATAGAAATCATCTCAGAATTTAAAGCCAATCATCAAAAAAAGATTAATAAAAATCGTAGCATCCTCAAAGGCTTAGAAGTTAGTTTCTGGGGAATAACCTCCTATTCCTTAGCCCGATTCTTGATTCTGACTAGTGGTACACAGGGTTTAACTTTAGCTATTGCCAGCACATTCTTAATTAATCAGATAACTAACCGTGATTGTTTAGATAACTTTCGAGTTAATAAAAAAGATGACCAATGGGAAATAGATGGTATGGGTAGGTTAATCAAATTCGGTTTATCTACAATAGTTTCAGTCATCGTTTTCTGGGGTGCTATTGGTGATTTTATCCAAATGGTTAATAGTTCCAAACAAACTTATAACACCCTGCAAACAACTGTAGATGAATTTAATCAACTGCCCAATGACGAACAAAACAAACTGATTGTGATTGCAGGAATATCCTTCATTGCGGGAGTGTACACCGTATCTTGTTTGAATAGGAGATGAAAATATTAGCGGGAGTGTACACCATATCTTGTTTGAATAAGAGATGAAAAAAGTAGCCGGATTTACGGTATTAGGTGTGACTATCGCCCTATCTAGTACATTTTATTTAGGGCAATCTTCACGACCATTTAATTTAATTGGAGTGAAATTTTGCCCTAAAACAGCTAATAATACCAATAATCTCAACTACACATCTGCAAGTCAAGCCCAACAACAACTAGATACTAAATATTGCCAGTTTGAACATAAACTCCTCAAGGAAGTCTGGGACAACCAGCAATTTCAAGCATCCAAACCACTCCCCGAATCGAGCTTTTTAAGCCGTGATATCCCAGCTATCCAATCCGGTGTAGCCTGGTTTTTAGTTGCACCCATTTCAATGGGAATCGCCTATTTATCCTGGGCTAAGAAATGCGAAGATGAAGAAACCTATTTTTATCAATTGTTGCAAAGCTTTAAAATCCAAGTTTCCCTAACTGGTGCATCTACAAGAGAAGAAATTGATTTTAAATCCCAGTCAATCAAAAATAATTGGGATAAACAGCGTGTAAAAGTCGGTTTTATTTCTGTTGAGGGAATGCAAGATAAGCTGAGAAGACAGCAGGAACTACAGGATAAAACCCATATTTCCACCATCAAGCAATTTGACTTAGCTGATTCAGACATGGATAAGAAAATCTCCGAGAATTTGCGAGATAAATATAAGGCTGATAAGGAATCAGATAAAATGCTCGATAAGAGAGATAGTAATAATGATCATGATGCTAACTCCAATCTCAGCGATAAGGAATTAGCTAACCAGCTAATAAATGCCCTGAAACAGCATGAGGATGGGTGGTTATGGTATTTAGTGGAGTCATTTACCCCTATTATTATTTGGGGAAAAGCCGGAAGCTATAAATCATATACAGCAGCATGTATAGCGCTTTTGAAACACTTTCTCATCGATGCTAAAATCCAAGCGATCGCCGACATTGATTTTGACCAGAATAAGGAAGATAGCTGGAAATATTTGATACCACTGGAGCCTGTAATTTACGGTACTGGCATCGATTGGGAAGATTATGAAAATGCCTATTTAGATGCGATTGAAAGGTCGAAGGTACGCACTCTCAAGGATAAGCCAATCGTGAGTATTTGGGACGAATTAACCAATGCTAACGGTAAATTTGAGAATGCGAAAAATATAGTTCCGTTTGTAATTGCCACACCTCGGAAGAGAAATGAGCATTGTATATTGTTGTCCCATAATCTTACCCAAGCTTGTTTGGGTGGTTGTGAGAGCATTTCTGAACCAATTAAAACCCAAACCTATCGCCTTAACCTCAAAACTAATCCGCAAGCTAAACCATTGTTTAAGGGTGTATTGGAGGGGCTTGTGGATGATGATGGGAACGAGTTAGAGCAGCATCAAGTATCCTTACCAAAATGGTTTCGTCCTGAGATTATTTGGGATCATTTTCATGGGAAGGAGATTAAGTTTGAAGATTGATTGTCTTTTAAACCTTGTCTATTTTGATAACCGTAGTTTGTAACTCAAGATTGTGAGTAGGCGTTTGCCTTTTGCCTTTGGTATGGCGCAGCCTTAGCCAGCCCTTTGGGCTTATGCTAGAAACGTCTACCTTACGAAGACGCAAGCTACGCAATGACAAAACTCAACTTTTCATGATGGACGAGGTTTATACCGCGAAAACATAGCTTTAAAGATTATTTTTTTTAGATTAAATTGTTTTATAAATGATTTATACTTTTTTCTATTTTTACGTCAAATAATAGGATAATATACTTTGGTTTTATTCAAATATTCGGATTATGAAATCCTGATTTTAAAAAATCAATTACTAATCGCTTGGGTATTACCAAGTAAGAATGCGAGGCTATACAAAATGATTTTAATCATCAGGTCACATGCTACTGCTGAAGAAATAGTAGAAATGTTGAAACAATGGGGAGTATTTATTAAGGTAGTTGTCGATATTGAACGTGAAATACTTGCAGGTGGAAGCGAAAAACATTCTTGTTTGCGAGCAAGAATTATTAAAAGATGGTAGCAGACAGTGCGATTTGTGGGGAGCAGACTGGACTCCTTACACGCAAACAATTGTTTTTGAATCAATAATTAATATTCGCCCCAGCCAGAATAACCGTACAATGGTTGTAGAGTCGCCGGAGTTAAGAGAAAAAATCAGCCAAATTATTGTTAGCCTACTTGGAGAAAAGTAATGCCAAATTGGGATTCCATAGAACAAAGCTTTTTAAGCTTAAGTCGCCAAAAACAGCTAGGTGAGCTTGCGTCATCTTTAGCACGCTTAAAATCTTGGTCGCTTACCGATAAGGCTAATAATCCCGTAGTTTCGGTGGTACTGGGTGAAGCGGTATTGTATACATCTTTAATGGAACGAGAAAGCGGTAGTTCCGAGTTTACCCAACTCCAAAAATTTCTCCAAGATTGGCGTATAAGTTGGTCAAATGCTGCAATTGAGTCAGCTGAATTTCTCAACATGAATACAAGTTTAGCCAAGTGGAGCGATCGCGTTTTGGAAATGTCCGGTTTATTGCAGGTTGCTAACATCCCCGATTAAGTAAGTATTTCGAGCAGGTACTTTCCATTAAGGCTGATTTAATTTCTGGCAGTGGTTTTTGGGTTTGCTTGCATCTCTATTGACTTTGTACACTGTCCATCGCACCCTCCGGTGCGATGGTTGCTGGGAAGTTGTTCACAGAGGAATTAATCGGTGGATACCAAATCGAATTTAGATGAAAAAAAAGCAGGTTTCCAAAACGAAGATATTTCCCATCGCTTGGGACATATAGCTTCTAACTTAGCGCGTGTTCGCTCTTTTTTTAATAGTGCGTTCAAAAAAGGTGTGGAAGTTGTAATAGACGAGACAGAGTGGTTTATTGAGTGGACGGCAGCAGAAATTGAACCAGAACAAGCAGAAGAACTGGTTAACATGCAAGTTCAACTTGCGCGTTGGCAGCTAAATTTAGATAATATTTTGTTAGATGATACTCGCCGAGAAGAAGTAGCAAGGGTTGCAGAAGCATATTCGCAGAAAGTCTTAAATATGTCAGGTTTACTGGATTCGGTTGCGTGATAATTTAGCAATATGCTTTGGTTTGATTATCCCGCAGACAGACCAGATTTATTACTTAATAATTAATTAGCCAAATATACCCATTCTCACGAAAATATAAATTTATTCAGCAATTTTTAAGCCTTATATTTCATGAAATACTTCTACACATTATTTATAAGTTTAGCGCGATATATAATTTGTTCGCGTACCGAACTCACGCCGCAGCGATGGCAATTTTTTCTCGATCAGAATCAGTTAAAAGTAGTTCGAGTAGGGATTGTAAAACTGTGCGATCGCTTATAAATTCTTCACCATACAAATCATCTTGTTTCAATACAGCTTCAAGGTGAGGAATTATTTCCGCCGACGGTGATGCTAACTTTTCTTTAATACAGGTTCTCGCTACCTCTTTTGCTGCATTAGTACCTATTCCTAAATCCCAACTATCAATAGTTAATCTGATTTCCCGGTTAAGCGATATGCGTAGCGTCTTTAATCGCCAATATAAACCAGGATTCAATAATAATTTAGCTTGCGTACTACCCCAATCTAATCCGGCACCAATATTTCCAACCTCTGATTCTTCTTCAATTTGTACATTATTGTCAAGGGTTCCTTTACCAAATAGTAATTCCACAGCTTCCGAACGGCTGATTAGATTATCTGGAAATAATGTATTTAAATTTTGCTGTTCTTTCATTATTTTACCGACCTTAAAGAAAGCGATCGCAAAGCAAGCAAACCTTTGACGAAGAAAACAAGAATTACTTACGACTTAAAATCAGGCAATTGTTTACCCTCAGCTTCCAAATACTCAAAATCAGGATAATCAAAAATAGGAGACTGGGAAACAATACCTTCTTCAGCTAAATCATCTTTGATTTTACCCGTCAAAGCCGCAATTAAAACATTGTGTTGGCGGATAATTCTTGCAAGTTCTTCTATATTGCGATTTTCCCAATAACCAGTTTCATCGCTAACATCGCAAGTAATCCCCAACTCGCAAGCTGCATCGAGCATTTTCACAATCAGCAAATGGCACTTAAGAAAATTCTCCAAACCTCCATATTCGGGATTACTCGCATATTGGGTTTTACAGAAACTCGTCCATGACCAATCATTAATATCTTTAATGGACGAGTGGCTAGCCAAACCAAAAATAGGAGTTTCAGAACCCTCTCCCGGAAGCGAATCAAAACCAATAATATAGGTAGGATTTTCCCAAGAAAAACCATTCATTGCAATTTCTATTGGCTTTAATGCTCGAATTTTAATAAAAGCATGGGGGTCATCAAAATTATTTTTATCAAAATGACAAGCATCCCCTTCAATTTCCACCAATTCATCAACACTTTGAAAAGGAAGCCTTAAAGCTAAATTGCGTAAAGCGACAACTTTTTCCCTTGCCTGGGTAATGGTTGCATTCTTTAAACTAAATTTATAATGAATTGTTAGTCCCATTTTCGATAAAATCTTTCTTGTTTATATACTCCAAGCGGTTAGCTATTAGCCAAAACCTGACTAATCAGCACTAATAGCGATTTGAGAAGTTCAATTTCTAACCGTTGTCAGTAAAGTTTACGTTGTAGTTGTTACATTAACTCCTTTTCTATCCCAATTAAGGATAGTTTGCTTCACATTTTCTATTTCCTCAAAATCTACCCGCACCGTCCCACTTTCAAATTCCACTCCTAAAACTGTACTGACTTCAAGGATTTCAGCAAAACTAGCACATTGGTAATTAGTTTTTTCATACTCATCAACTCGTTCGATGTCAATTCCCAACCTCGAAGCAAGTTCATCAAGACTAATTTTTGCTGCAATCCTAGCTTTAATTAAAGCGAATGGCAGTTCATTTAAACTGTTAACTTTGATTTTAATTGGTTGACTAATATCACAATTAATAAGTCTTTCGTATTCAGCAATTTCTTGGATTAATTTATCTAAATGACATTGTAAAGCGCTTCGGTTTAGTTGCCATCGCTCGTAGTCATTTATTTTTGACTCGAACGAATTATCCATAGCAGCGAGCGATTGTTTAAACTTAATAACCCATTCTTGACTAACTCGATACTCTAATTCATCTTTAATCATGGTTCCCACCTCATTAAATCTATAGCGATAATGCCTTTTTTATTGCCCCGTCTGTCACACTGAAAAAAGTTGAAAGAATTATCTCCATAACTACCTACAGGTTGATTGGATGGAAAAATTTCTCCTTTATATTTAGCTTTTTGTCCAGCACGGTCATAATGATTTAACAGTCGAGGAGCATTAATTCTCAGATTTTCAATATCTACAGTTTCGTCATCATAACAAGCATCAAAATCGCCGGGGTTTGGCTCACTTGTCACAAAGCTACCATTGATGTAAATAACTCTGCAACCTGCTGTTTTTAATTCCTGCATTGCCATTTCTAATCCTGCCATTAACAGCACGCGCCGCCTAGTTTTACCAAATCGCTCCTTAAACTCCTGCCACTCGCAAAAATACACCCCTGGTGGCAAATTGCCATTTGAGTCAAACTCCGGAATCATTAATTCACACCATAACAAATATTTTAATTATCCGCTATTCAGGGTAAAAAAGTCATAATAATATGTTTTATAAAAGTATTTTATATCCCCATTAAAAATTTAATTTCCGCTTATATAGACATGTAATCAAGTTATAAAATAGCAGTTTTTGGGGATAAAAATTATCTATAAATATCTAAATTGATATTGATGTTGAGATTAAATCACTCTTTTTGCTTTCGTTCCTTATTTCTTCCTTAATTTCATTCCAAGACACTGTACCGTTAATACGTATATCTTCCCTAGCTTCTTGAATAGCTTGTAAATCTTCTTCATCCTCCATATCATCGATTCTTTTTAAGAGCGCGTGAATGTTATCTAAAGTGCTGTCATAAGCTTGGTAAAGCAGTACGATAATATCTTGAATTAATTCTTGTCTTTCTTGGTCGGTCTTCATTGTTTTATTTTTATCAAGTAATTGGATGATACAAATTTGTTTTATCATTAAATTCCCAGCCAATACCAGAAGTATCCTTACGCTTAGACCAAGCAAAAAAAAGTGGTGCGGGTTGACTTTCCCTTTCCTTGCGTAAACTTTCTGGAGTTACCCCTAACCTTGAAGCCAAACTTTCTTCTGTAATGGGCTGAAACTTAACAGATTGCCCTTTATAATAGGAATTACTGTTGTACGACTTACTTCGCCTTGGTTGATTATTAATATTACTTTGAAGCAGCATAATTGCCTCAGCAAATTGAGTCAACCGATTATTTATCGAGTCTATTTTTTGCTCTAAATCATTGAGACGTTTAGTCGATGAAACCTCATTGTTATTTGAGGAACCCGAAAACTGGGATTCTAAATTATCCAGCCTAGAGCAAATTTCCAATATAGCTTGAGGGGCAGAATTTTTAGGACTAGCACTGCTAAATTCCAAGGTAAATATCAAATCATCCAAACCAGAAAGCACCTCACTGGTTTTTCCCTGCCGATGCAACCGAGATAATTCCCTCACCGCATCAATTAAAGGAGTGGGTACGCGCAACATTTGGCTGGGTTTGTTCTCGTCGGACATAGTGATATCGCAATTGCTAGCAATGAATCACGCTATCAAATAGATAGCATTGATATCAGAATATCAGAAATAAGAGAGAAAAAGGGTGATTTGATTAATAGTTCTTAACAGAGAGTGGGAATATAGATGAATAGACGACTGCGAATATACGTGAAAGCCACGGAGAGAAGGGCTTAGAGAGCAAACTACCCTGCGGGAACGTCTAGCCGACGGCAGCGCTCCGCTTACGACGTAGCTTGCTTCCACGTAGTGGTACGGGGGATACTCCGCAAATGTGCCGGGACAGAATATAATAGTCCGGCAACTTTGCCCGGAGGTCAAGATTTCACATAAAGTTAAATCTGAAACCAATTTTCAACCATTAAATTATTAAAAAATTCAAAATCAGAAACATTATTAGTTACCAAAATTAAATTATTACTATAAGCAATACTCGCAATTTGACCATCTACAAAAGCAGGAGTTTTACCAATCTGGGATAATCTCGCTCTTTCTTGGGCGTGCCATTGTGCAGCCTTCAAATCATAATCAAAGACTGGTAAATTTAATACAGATTCATGAATATAATTCTAAAGATACTCTCGCCGCTTAGATTCTGGCAACCGTAAACAACCATGTAAAAGTTCATGAACAACAACACTAGAAACAACAACTTCGGATGAATATCTAGTTTGTGTAAAACATTGGCATTAGGAATAGGACGTGCTGGCTCTGAGAGAATATTGGTATCAAGTAAGAATTTAAAGCTCATAAATCAATTTCTCTGCCCACACTAGTATCTCGTAAATCAGCAAAATCCTCATCAGTAAAGATTATCCCCTCATTTTGGATTACCTTTCTAAATTTTTGTAATCCCTGCCAAAAATTATCCCCTCTAGACTCCTCCTTTTTGTTACGTAGAAACTCAAATAAATAGTCTCGTTCCTCTGTGGGCAAACTGTTAATAGAATTAATGATTTCTTGTAAATTCATCATAGAATCTCTTCTCTCACTAAATCCGACTATACGCTAACTGTATTTTAATCTCTAAATGAATCGCGCTATCAACAAGATAGCAATGCTATCAGAATATCAGAAATAAGGGAGAAAAAGGATTATTTGATTAATAGTTCAAGGGCAGAGAGTAGGGAATATAGATGACCGCGAATACACATAAGGGTAGAATCAATTGTATGATTCCTGTAACTGCACTTCCAGGAAGTAATAAATAAACGTTTGAGTAACCGTTTTTTCCACATGGATGCGAACAATATTGAGGTCTTGAAGGTCGAAATTCTCCCGACGAAGGAGCAGTCAGGTGTAATTAATTACCAAAGGGGTAAAGTTACGCCGGAGATGGTGGAGGAGGTAATTCGTGAGTATTATTACGGAACTCCGGCTGTGGGTAGTGATGAGGAGATGATTTTGGCTTGGGCGGGGTCGCAAAATCGGGAGCAGACTAAGCGGAAATACTATCGATTTGGTCAGAAATTACTCGATTGGGTACGGAATCGGGGAATCGGAGATTTGCGTTTGGTGCAGCAACCATTGTTACTGGAGTTTATTCATAGTTGGGGTGAGGTTTCCCCTTATACTAAATCTAACCAGATTTTGATGTTGCGTTCTCTATGGAGTTATGGGACTGCTGAGAGTTGTGGCTATTTTTTAAGGAATATTGCTAGTAGTATCAATTACGATAACTTTAGCGATTTACCGAAGGCAGAGCGCTATCTGGAAGATTGGGAGATGGCGAAGCTGGGTAAGGCTGCGAAGGATATGGGGGGGAAGTATTGGTTGGTGTTTTCACTGCTGTTTTATAGTGGGATGCGGGTGGGGGAGGTTGGTAGGGTGACGGTTCCGGGTGATGAACCGGGGAAACCGAGGGAGGATTATCCGGGGTTATATTGGCACAATTTTCAGTGGTTTCCCGACCCGACGTTGGCGGATAGGAACCGGGGCTACTATACGATTAAGTTCCGGGGGAAGGGGGGAAAGTACCGGGAGATTGGGTTGGACCACGAGACTTCGAGGGCTTTCAAGAAGTACCGGGGGATGGCTGGTGATAGGATGCCTGTGTTTGCGAATGTGTCACGGAACCCGACGAAGAGGGGTTTGCCGTTGAGCGATAGGGCGATTAAAAGGATGATTCAGGATATTTCCGAAGCGGCGAAGGTGAAGTTTTCTTGTCACTGGTTGAGGCATTCCCATGCGACGCGGGCGATTGAGCATAAGAATGTTTTTGAGGTGCAGAATCAATTGGGGCACAGTAAGAGTGATACGACGAAGGCTTATGTGCGAGCGAAGAAGGATGCGGGGACGGGTACGGTGTTGCCCAGGTTTTGATTGGGAGGTTTTTTAATCAAATAGGTATTGAGCCAAGATACGCGACATGAAGTTGTGCGATCGCATTAATTGGACAAAAAACTTCAGTTGAGCTTTAAAAAATGCCCTTTAGCCTCTCTATTTTCCCTCAAACTCACAATTTTTAGCTTGACAGACCACTAGGACATCCAGAACAGGAACGAGAGCGGTGATGTTTTCTTGCTTCTTGTCATGAAACCTTGATTTTTTTGAGTGATATTTTTACGAAATTTTTTCAAATGCTACTGAAGTGATACTTAGTTATTTATTAACTAAGAGGTACGAAGCGATGGATGGACTATGTGCGTTTTGCGGACTCTTGTTAGTGTTGGTTCTTGTGGTTATGGGTTTTGATTTCGTGACAACCCATCAAATCCCAGTCGTTACGATTGCTGTAACCGGAGTAGGGGTGATTATAGCTATTGGAGCAGCTAGCTCTTAAGGGGGAATATTCAAGAAATAAATTGTCTCAGTGAGGGCGGGGTTTCCCGCCTCTAAGGCTGGTATCATTAATGAAGCCATACACTGTGCCATCCAAAATATAAAATAATAAAAATAAAGGGTAAACCATGCTAGAAAATCGGGACTACACACTGATTATTGACAAGAGTGGTAGCATGTCCAAAAAAGACCAAGAAGGTAATAAAAGCCGATGGAATTTAATGGAGGAGTCAACATTTGCTTTAGCTAGTAAATGTGAAGAGTTTGACCCAGATGGCATAACTATATATACTTTTTCTAGAAATTTTAAACGTTACGATAATGTTAATTCTAGTAAAGTTGAGCAGATATTTTCGGAAAATGAACCTAAAGGCAATACAGCACTAGCAGAAGTTTTACAAGATGCTCTTCAAAACTATTTGCAAAGGAAGATAAAACCAGAGAACAAACGTGATGGAGAAACTATTTTAGTTGTTACTGATGGAAAGCCAGATGATCAAGAGAAGGTTGCTAAGGTAATTATTCAAGCAACTCAAGATATAGAGAAAGAAAAAGAGTTAGCTATTTGTTTTATCCAAATTGGAAATGAAAAAGAGGCTGCTGATTTTCTAAATTTTTTAGATGATGAACTTAAGAGTATGGGTGCTAAGTATGACATTGTAACTACAGTGTCATTGTTAGATATAGAGAATGAAGAATTAACATTCAAAGAAGTTTTACTTAGAGCTATTGATCCTAATTCTTGATTATTAATAAAAATCTATTTATTAATTGCAAGAAAATTAATTGAAGCAATAACAAAATCTAGAAGCTGTTATTGCTTCATTTCGATTTTATTTCTAGCTAAATTAGGGGGTGTAAATTATGGAAAACTTGAATGAAATCAAAAATCGTATGATGTCTCAACAATCAGTTGATTCGGAGAAGAATAAGGTTGAGTCTGCAAAACGAGAATACTCGGATAGTAATACATTGAATGTTGAGTATATCGATAACCAAACTACGAATTGGATCGTTATTAGTCAATTTAAAAAGTTTTTTAATGCATACCATGATGTTGAACCTTATATAAAAATTGACGAAACGACAAAATCACACATAGAAAACAAGAATGGTTGGATTAGCAGGTTGGAGCAGGAGGAATTTCCTGTGGCTTTTTTAGGTTCTTTCTCAGCAGGTAAATCAACCATTATTAACGCAATTTTTAAAAGAGAGATTCTTCCTGAAGCCGTTAATTCTACTACAGCATTTCCAACAATTATACGCAAAGGTGAAAAAGATATAGCAAATATATACTATATAGATGAAGATGCTAAAAATCAATTGTGTAATGAACTGTGTACCCAAATAAGAAAAAAAATTGATAAAGATATTTTTAATGAAAATATTGTATTAACATCTCAAGAAATCAGAAATAAATTATTAGAAAAATTAAAAAAAGATATTTCAGAATATGAAAATAAAATTGGCAATAAGATTGAATCAAAGCCTCTTGAAACACTTCAAAAACTATTTGATGGATGGGGAAAATATCAATCGGCAACAAAAATTATTGCAATTGACGCATTAACACATTATGTTGAAGGACATGAAGAAGCTCTTTTTATAGATAGAATTGAAGTAGCAATTAAAAATATAAACATACCAGATCATGTTGTTTTAGTCGATCTTCCTGGATTAGCTGTCGCTAATGAGCGACATATCAAATTTACAAAAGAATATGTACAGCATAAAGCAAAAGCTTTTGTGGTTTGTATGAAGCCTAAGAGTTTACTTGAAGGAGAAGAAATAAAATTTCTTGAAGAAATAAATAGAGTAAATCCTACTATTTTGCAAAGGTCTTTTTGGGTAATTAATCAGTGGGAAACTTTAAACGACCATCAAAAGAAAGAAGAGGATGCAAATTTTTATAAAAAAATTAAAGACTATAGTTTTAATATAACTGACAATCGTTTTTTTAAATTCACTGCTTTGAATTACTTTTATTTAAGTTGCATGGCAGATGAAACTCTCAGTGAAACTAAAAAACTTAAGGAACAAAAAAGTAGCTACTTGAGAAGCTTGACCTCAAATGGTTTAGATGATTTATCCAAAGAAGAGATAAAAAACCTATTAAACTATGACGAAATTAAGTCATTTTTGAATTTTGTTGATTCTTTATTCAATTATCTTGGCACTGTGGCTCAAGATGAATTTATAAAAAATGCTAAAAGTGAACTTTTACAAGAAGTTTTAAGACTTCAGAAACTTTTAATACCTGACTATACGATGTACGGCAAAAAAGATAATTTTGAAATAGAAATTCAATCTGTCGAAGTAGATAAGCAGGTAAATGCTTTTATTGGAAATCTAGAAGGGAAAGTTGAACGTTTTGGAATCCAGATGCGAAATGTTGGCAAAATTGATTTTTGGAAGGAATCTAATACGATTCAGATAGAACAAGAAATTTCTAGAATTATTTTACAACTTAGTCGAGATGTAACTAATAAATTACGTTCTGGATATGATAACGACGGTCTTCTAAGTCGTCTGCCATCAGAAGTAATAGATAAATTAGAACTGACTTTTTTAATGAGAGATAAATTAGTTGTAGCTGTTGAGGAATTTTTCCTTAATAGTCTTGGCAGACTTCTCTTAGAACTTAAAGAGGTAAATAAAGATTACTTGCCTGAATCTTTGTTAAAACTTTTAGAAGATAAGCTAGGTAAACGGGATATCGAAATGCGTTTAAAGGGTTTGGCAGATGCTTTGTTTTTTCAATATGGTGATGAAATAGAGCGTATTAGTTTTAGTTTAAATGAATGCCAAGGAGCTACCTTTGAAGAGCGTGTTGGTTCTGCTTTAGAGAAGTATAAAAATGAATTAAAAAAATTTATAAGAAGCTTAGTTGATGACTTAAATAAATATGTTCGTAGAAGTGTTAAAAACCATACACAGTATGTAGAGCAAGAGTTATTAAAACTATTTGTTGACGAGCGAGAGCGTATTGTTATTCAAATTGCAAATAAAATAAACTTATCAGAGGTAACTGTTTTTGAGCAACAAAAGAAAAGTATAATTTCTAATAGCTACAATATTCTTACGGATTTAAAGAGACAATTGTAACAATATTTTTGAATTTTATTAGTTTTAGGCTAATTCCTAGACTTTGTTAGGATGCATTTGCTGGCTATACTTCTTACGGTAAAGGAATACCTACCAAGCGCAGGGCCGTAGTCAAGACAATTTTTGTAGCTTCGCTCACAGAAGTTTTACTCGCTGTATCCGCTAAAGATTACCCCCACTTTGCAAGTTTGCCCATTACTGTAGGATTGTTTTTCGCCTGATTAGCCAAGTCTTCTGAAACTTTTTGTTGAGCCACATCAACTGTGACTGGGGTTTTTTGTACAAACCCCTATATTCGTGACGAAACATATTCAAAGGCTCTAGCAGAGATAATTAATTTTCATACCAAAATTCTATTTTCTGCTTATTGGGGTGATGGGAAAACTTCTTCAAGCGATGGTCAACGATTTAAGGCTGCTGGACCGAAAAGCTTTAATGAAGAGATTAATGCTAAATATGGAACTGATAGAAGCGTGACATTCTACACGCATATTTCCGACCAGTATGGACCATTCCATACAAACGTGATTTATGCCACCGATAGGGATGCAACTCATGTTGTGGATGGTTTAATGTATCACGAAACTGACTTAAAAATAGAAGAACATTTTACTGATACTAATGGTTTTACTGACCATGTATTTGGTATATGTCATCTACTGGGGTTTCGTTTTTGTCCCCGTATGCGCGATTTAGCTTCTAAGAAGTTGCATACTTTTGATGGTGTTAATAAAAACTCTCCTTTGTCATCACTTTTGGGTGAGAAAATTAATGTCAAATTAATTGCTGCTTGCTGGGATGATGTTCTCCGACTGGCTACTTCCATTTCAATTGGAACAGTTACAGCTTCTTTGATGATGCGTAAGTTAGCGTCATATCCTCGTCAAAACAAATTAGCGATCGCGTTGCGGGAAGTAGGAAGAATTGAGAGGACATTGTTCACTCTTTATTGGTTGCAAAGTCCTCAGTTACGACGTAAAGCTACGAGCGAACTTAACAAGGGAGAATTGAAAAACTCGTTGTCGAGAGCGGTTTTCTTCCACCGTTTGGGAGAAGTGCGCGACCGTTCATTTGAAGACCAATCTTTACGTGCGAGCGGTTTGAATTTGGCTGTTGCGGCGATTGTGCTTTGGAATACGGTGTATTTGGAGAATGCGGTTAATTTGTTGAAGTCGGAGGGTGTAATTATCCCGGATGAATACTTGCAACATTTATCACCAATGGGATGGGAACATATCAATTTGACTGGCGATTATATTTGGAATCTCGCCCGCGAGTAGCATTGGAACAGGAATGTACGTTAAGCCCAAGATGCTTGCTGTCACTCAGTTTAAGCCGTTATATTAAAATCTAACTATTCCTGTGATAACAATCTTTATCACAGGAAAAATACGCTCAAAGCCTTAATTATTGATGACAATGAAGCATTGAAGAAGGTAGAAATTTTATTGTTATCGCAGGAATCAGTCGTTAGCGTACATTTTGGTTCCAATGCTACTCGCACGCGAATCTTAAGTCGGTAAGTAGCATTGATAATTTGCGTCCTTTGAGAATGAAAAAATCTAACTTTTAGTCAAGCTGAAACGATTGTCTGGCAAGGTTTTTAGGAGCTACACTAATTCCTTAGCGTACAATTTTCCCGTTTTGGGTGCGACACGAAGACGCACGAAGGGCTGGAAGCCCCTACATATAAAGCTTCCAATAGATGAGTGAGGAGCCGTCTCCTCCAACTTAGTGTCCAAGGTTGTTCCTAACCTCCCCATGCATTACTGGTAACGGTAATGTGTGAAGCGGGAAGTAAAGCCCAAGGAAGCATTTAGCCTAAAAATGTAACCGGGCAAAGGAAAGATTGGATGGGTGAATGTAAATGAACCCTTTATGAGGCATCGTTAGAAATAGTCATCGAAAAGGCTGATACGGTGATACGAGTAAATGCACTGAATGCCCCAAAAACATTCAGACAAAGGTTCAACTCCCCAATTTGGTTGAACTGGGACATCGATACTCCGGTGTAGAGAGGGCACCCAAACCAATTGAATCTCATCCGTGCGTAACGTGATAACCCCTATGAAGTCTGGGATTATACTCCCAGTAAGCGACCCGTAAGGGAAGCCTAATTATTCAGAGGGTATAGGATGCTTCCAGAAGCTAATGCCACCATACCGAAAGGTAAGGGGAATCCATAACAGTCCTGCCAACTGGCATAAGTCCTGACTTTGATTCTACAGAACCTTAGTATTCAACTGAGCTATGTTGCGCCAATTGGGAAAAGGTGGGATAAGTAAGAGGATGAAAGTTATCATAAATTATCAAGGATAATTTTCCAGCTTTTAAATAATTGTATAAAATCACTCCCTTCGTTAAAATAACCCCATCCTCTAGGATTTAATAGCGAAGTAAATCATAAAAATCGTGAGCCAAACCCACATCATTGCCTTATTTAACCAAAGTGGTGGCGTTGCCAAAACAACCCTGACCCAAAACCTCGGCTACCATCTGTCCCAAAAAAAGAACACTCGCGTCCTGCTTGTGGATATGGACCCGCAGGCATCTTTAACAATGTTTATGGGGCTAGAACCTGATGAGTTAGAGACAAGTATTTATAACGCAATTGTTAACAACAAACCACTTCCCATCTATCCTGAATCCATCAACGGTTTATCCCTCGTCCCTGCCGATATAAATTTAGCTGCTGCTGAGATGCAACTGAGTGGTGCAATGTCCCGCGAGTATCGCCTAAAAAATGCACTCGCACCCGTACTTGATGACTACGATTTTATTTTGATTGATTGTCCGCCGTCACTAGGGTTACTCAGCATTATCAGCCTGACTGCGGCAACCCATATCCTTGTCCCCATCCAGTGTCAATTTAAATCATTTAAGGGAACTGAGCTTTTATTAAATACCGTTGCCCAAGTGCGATCGCATACAAATCCAAATCTCCAGTTTGCAGGTTTTGTTCCTACCATGTACGATGGACGCACCGCGCAGGAGTCGCGCACGGTTAAAGCCGTACAGGAACAATTATCACCCCTTGCTACCGTGTTTCCTCCCGTTCCCAAAAGTATCGCATTTGCTGATGCGAGTGAGCGACGAGTACCGCTAGCATTATTAGATAAAAGTCATTCTGCCGTTGCTATTCTCAAAAAAATTGCTCTTCAACTAGAAAAATTATGAATAAACCCACGACTAGAAAAACTAATACAGCCAATTCAAAGAGTAAAGCCAGTCAAACTGATACAGATGATTCAAAGAGTAAAGCCAGTCAAACTGATACAGATAATTCAAAGAGTAAAGCCAGTCAAACTGATACAGATAATTCAAAGAGTAAAGCTAATCAAACTAATACAGATAATTCAAATAGTGAAGCCAGTCAAAGTAATATAGCTAGTTCAAACAATCAAGTCGAGCGCAGCGATACAGCCAAATCAAATAATAAAACGACTCGCACCATACCAAGCAGCCGAACCCATAAAACTAGTAAAAAAGACGAGCCTTACACTGAGATAAAAAAACCTGTCACTCTATTGTTTGGCGCACAAAATGCGATGGTCTCCGACCCACCGGAGGTCATCGCAACAAGCGAAGCATTAACACCAACCCAATTAAACTCAGTAGTCGAAGACAAATCTGCGGGTATCGGTGAGGGCGAAACTTTGCCCATCGCCAAAATTAAATTACCAGCTTCCCAACCTCGACGTTATTTTGATCCCAAAAAGCTCGAAGAATTATCGCGCTCAATTAAGCAATTTGGCGTTCTCGAACCATTGCTAGTGCGCCCCCTCAATAACGACAATTTTGAGCTTATCGCTGGGGAACGCCGTCTGAGAGCATCCGAACTTGCGGGACTTATGGAAGTGCCTGTGGTCGTCAAAGAGATGGACGACTACACCACGCAACAAGTACGCCTTGTCGAAAACCTCCAGCGTGAAGACCTTAACCCTTTAGAAGAAACCGAAGGCATCCTCGAATTGTTGGGTATACAACTGCAACAACCTATCAATGACGTGGTTTCGCTGCTTTATCGAATGCAAAACGAGGCGAAAGGAAAAATTACCCAAAACGTTTTGGGTAAACATGAAACCCTTGCTGTACAATCCGTTTTCGATGTTTTGGGTACAATAACCTGGGAATCTTTCGTTAACTCTCGCCTACCGTTGCTCAAGTTACCTGAAGATGTACTGTCCGTATTGCGGCAAGGGAAATTGGAATATACAAAGGCTGTTGCGATCGCACGAGTTAAGGACGACGAACAACGTGCGGAGTTGCTCGATAAAGCAGTTATTGAAAACCTTTCATTAAGCCAAGTTAAAGAATTAATTCAGCAACTTCAAGCCAATGGCACACAAGAGATACTACCTGAAAAAGCGTTGAGTCAAAGGTATGCAGATATTGGCAAGCAACTTAAGCAAGCTAAGGTATGGGATGATGCCAAAAAGCTGATAAAGGTGGAAAAATTGTTAAGTGATATTGAAAAAATACTGTCTGGAGGCTAAGGTATCATCTAAAAATTAGTTGTGCAAAATTTATTTTGAATAGCTTGCTAAATTTGGCTTTCACATCAAAATTGAATTCCTCAGTATTAAAATTTTGCTTGTTATTTTTGTTCGTATCGCCTTATTCTGTATCCTAATTCCATTTGATCTTTTTCTTCTGGACTCATGTTTGAACACTACCATTTTTCTTCCCTCATCGGAATATCCCTGACTTTCTTACCTAGGCAGTTACGTTTTTTTCTAAAACAAGCGTCTGAGTAAGGTTTACAGAGGACGCATGGCGGCAAAATGCGCTTTGGCTACTTTTACCCCTATGTCAAGGGTTTTGCTTGATATACGCACACAAAACTTTACAACGTGTCCCATATTGCAGGTATCCCGGCTTAACCCCTATGCTATTCGTAGGGGAAGTTTAAAGTGAAAAGCTAGTAACTTTCATTTTCTTACTTCTCCTACCCTTTTCCTAATTCACATTAGACGTAAAAATTAACTTTTATGTCCTCACATAAAGTTGGGCTTGATTTTGGTACGGCTAACTCGGTAGTTTCATACTTTGAAAACGGTACATTACATCTATTTGAATACGAGTTTAAGAATGGACAAAAACACATCCCATCCTTGATTGTGTATGATGGTGATGGCATAGTAATTGGTGATGCAGCTCGTAGTAAAATAATACGAGACCCGAATGTAGAAGGCTATGGGCGCTTTCAAAAGCAACTACTTTTTCATACCTCAAAGTATTTGAATAGTGATCAAGAGCAGCGCGCTCGCATTACTGTCACGGCAGATTTTTTACGTGAGTTGTTGTTTTCCAAAGAAGTTCAGAGTTCTAGTTTTAGTCAGCAAAAAGGTAATATTAAAAACCTGGTTATATCTATACCAGAAACTTATTATAGAGATATCGCCAATCAGGAAAAGGTATGCTTAAATCGTCTAATAATGAACGAACTAGGCATAGGAGCAAACAACTTTCAATTAATTAGTGAGTCTGTTGCTGCTGCTACATATTGGATTTGGGAAAAGCAACGCCAGAATTTAGAAACGCATGGCAACCTGTTGGTTTGCAATATGGGAAGTAGTAGTTTTAACCTGAGTTTGTGTTCTATCAGTACAACGGAAAAAGTCAAGGTTCTTTATTCAGATAACTACGGAGATGCAGGTTTTGACTTTGATCGCCAATGTGTGCAACTTGCCTATACTGAAAAACATGGGCATTTTTTAGCTGAGGAAAGCCGTGAATTCATTCGTTTGCTGAAAGATTTTGAACTAAAAAAAGTTAACTCTCATCAAGAAAGTACTAGCAGACTGATTACATATTTGAAAATGCCAGAGGCAATGGCAGAATATAACCTTTATTGCTTTGGTGGTGGTTATGCAGTCAAATGCCAACACATCAGTGAAGCATTTGCACCTATCCAAAAAGGAATTCAAGAGGTTATACAACACTTGTACATCTGGATGCAATCCCATCAACAATCATTTGATTTTCTGTTTATAATAGGCGATTTATGCCAATTTATTCTGACTCAAAATACTATCCTGCAAGCTCTTGACATTCAAGAAAGCGACCCACGTTTTGATCCTAGCTTCAACAATGCTTACAGTTCTTTTGCAATCTCCCACGGTGCGTGCTTAATAGCTAACAGCTTAATTGACCCTGTTGAAAGATGTGTATATACACTTGGCATTGTCGCAGAAAATTTGAATGCTAATGCTGAAAGAGAACGACAGCTAATTCCGATTATCCAAGGTGGTACAGATTTAGATGACTTACTAGAGACTCAATTTCTCGACCAACCTTTGCTAACAGCATTTACAGGAAATTTTTCAACTATAACTGTATGGGTAGATGCCCACTTACAAGGAGATATTTTTAGAGAGGTGAAGCTAGATGCTATAAAATTACCGAACTATTCTTGCAGAAACCATTGGCGAGTAGGAATGCGAGTCAACCATTCACATATATTTTATTTAGTTATTGAAGACTGTAAAAATAAGCAGAGATTAGAATACGAGTTGGGAATTCTTTCAAATATTGTTGCACAATTATAACAGTAAAGCGAAGTCCAGCTTAGTGTAAGGATGTAAGGAATTAAGGAAGAGAAATTATGTCGGGCAGCGAAGATCGCGGTAACTACATGAAAAACGTAGCTACCCTTAATCAAGGTAACATGACAGTTGAAAGTCAAAACTTATTTTTTGGACAAATTCCTGTAAATTCACAGCCTGTGAGTTTTCCCATTAACGTTCCCCGCAGCAACGCTACGGAGTTTATGGGTCGTGAGAAGGAATTAAAAATTGTCCATGAAAATATTATGCAATCTCATCTTCCAATTGCCCTATATGGAACTGGTGGAATAGGCAAAACTGAGCTAGCTATTCAATATTCACTCAAATACCAGAAAAGCTACGAGGGTGGTATTTGTTGGCTTTTAGCTAGAGATACAGATGTAGTGAAGGGCATTTTGGGTTTTGCTCGTTCGTTTCTTGGTATAGACCCTCCACAAGACTTAGATATCCGAAGTCAGTTAGAATTTTGTTGGTCACGTTGGCGTGAAGGAAAAGTTTTAATTATTTTCGATGACGTAAACGATTTTGACAGAATCCGGCAATACTTACCTCCAGCAAGACGTTTTAGCGTTTTAATTACTACACGTTTAACCTATGGATTTGGTGTCGATTTTGTAGAAATTCCTGTTTTGGATGAGTCTGTAGCTTTAGGTCTGTTAAGAACAAGTTTTAGAGATGGAGATAGCCGCATTGATGAAGAAATTGATTATGCACAGGAACTTTGTCAATGGCTAGATTATTTACCATTAGGTTTAGAGTTAGTAGGTCGTTATTTAGCTCGAAAACAGGATTTATCTTTATCAGAAATGCTTGAACGACTGAAAGAAGAAAAGCTTGCTCAAAAAGCTATTAGTCCTATTAGTACTGCTTTTGATCTGAGTTGGAAGGAATTGAGCGATGATGCAAAGCATCTCAGTTACTACCTGAGTTTATTTGCTCTTGCCCCTATTCCTTGGTTGATAATTGAAAATTTACAGTTCAAGCGAAAACTTGATGAAATAGAAGAACTGAGAGATGACTGGCTGCTAAAATTCAGTCTCCTGCAACGTCAAGAAACTGGCTTATACCAATTTCATCATCTTGTCCGTGAATATGTACGAAACAAGCGTGATGAGTTGGATAGCGCGAATGCTCTTAAAAAAAGCTTCTGCTCTAAGATGGTGAATTTACTGGTACCATTGCTAATTGGAAATTTTGATTCAGCAATGGCAAATATTCCACCTATGTTAATTACGCCACATATCGAAGAGATTGCAACAGCTTTCTCTCATCTGATGGACTATCAGGAACTGTATATATCTCATACGTACCTGCTGAGTATTTGTATTTATCTAGGAATTTATGCTCAAGCCGCAGAATGGGGTGAAAAATTTCTATTAGAAATAGAATCTCGTTTTAGCAGAGAAGACGAACGCTATATTGTAGCTCAATATCTACTGACTCAAGTATACTCACGACAGGGAGACTTCACAAAAGCGGAAAAATACTTAGTGGAACTTCTGGAACCTACGAAAAATTTATTTGGGAATGAAAATGCTTTTACAACTCGGGTGTTGAGTAGTTTCGGGACGCTATTAGCTACTAAAGGTCAGTTTGAAAATGCAGAGAAATATTGTAGAGAAGCTTTAGAAATTCAGGAAAGACTAGTTATTAAAAAAGACATTAATACTACTCCAAATTTGAGTCTTGACCTTATTCCCAATTTGAGCGATTTAGCATATGTCTGTCGAATTAGAGGGAACTATAAAGAGGCTGAAAGTCTTTATAAAAGATTATTTGATCTAAAATTAGAAGAAAATGTTGATAAAAATCAAGACTTTGAAAAATACTTCCTGATTAATCATGAGATGATTATTCATATTTTTATCAATAATTCTACTCTTTACCTTGAACAAAGTTTAACTCAGGATGCTGAGAATTTTTGTGAAAAAGCTAAAGAAATGGTAGAGAATATTTTTGAAAATGATCATCCCATATATGCCATATGTTTGAGTAATTTAGCACAAGTATGTCTTGCTCAAGGGCGACATCAAGAAGCAGAAGAAATTTGCCAAAAAGCCATTGAAATTAACAAATCTAAAGATAATACGGGACATCCTACTCATGCTATCAACCTCATGGTTCTCGGTACGATTTACACTGCACAAGGTCGTTATGATGATGCAGAGATTCTTTATATACAAGCATTGGAAATACAAAAACGTGTTTATGGGCAAGAACATGTAGATGTTGCAGAGTCTCTAGTGCGTTTGGCTGTGAACTATACTGAGCAAAACAATTATGAGGAAGCAAAACCATTACTGACGCGAGGACAAGAAATTTACAAATCTGTACTTGGTACAAATCACCCGAAGTATGGTGAATTGCTGTGTGTCCTTGCAAATGTTAGTTTTTCTCAAAAAGAATTCAAAAAAACTGAGGAGCTACTTAAAGAAGCTGTTGAAATTTTTGAAAATACGTTAGGAAATAACCATCCAAAATTAGTTGATAAGTTGATTATTTATGCCAATTTTTTAGTCAGTCAAGACTGCAAAGAAGATGCAGAACCTTTATACCTAAAATCGTTAGAAGTTGCAAAGAAAGTATATGGGGAAGATAACCCAAATGTTTGTGAATATATGCTGGGGATTGCAGAATTCAAACGCTCTCTTGGTCAGGAAGAAGAGGCGGAATCTATGTATGCTGAGGCAATTGGTATATATGGTAAAGACAAATCAATTAATCCTAATTTCTCAGAAGGATTGATGAGACTGATTGAACTTTATGAGTTTCAAAATCGTTATGATCAGGTAGTTGCTTTATACAACAGGTTACTAAAAGTAAGCCGAGAATTGCTGGGTAATAAACATCCCAATGTTGTTAATATTCTAAATAAATTAGCAAAATATCTCACAGAACAACGTTCTTATGAAAAAGCTGCAAGGCTTTATGAAGAATCACTAGAGATTAGAAAGTGTATTTTTAAAGAAAAACACCCCAGCATTGCTAATAACATGGTTAATCTCGCTTATGTCTATCAATCACTAGAAAAATTTGACGAAGCAGAAGAGTTATACCGTAAAGCGCTAGAAATTAATAGTCATGAATATGGTGAGTCGCATCAAAAAGTTGTTCTTATTCAGAAAGCTTTGGTTCAGTTAGATAATAAAAAACGTAGTAGAGACCCAAAAATAAAACATGATTCACACATTTATGAAGATAAGATTTCAGTCTCTAATCAATCAGAATCATTACAAAGAGAACATTTAGTTAATAATGAAAAAGAACTTACAAGCTCAGAGATTCACAAACAAGTTTCTATTCAATCAGAACCATTACAACTAGAAACCCAAGCCAACAATGAAATAGAAGTTCAAAATTCAGAGATTCACGAACCATCTGAAGCTGTGAAAAGTAAATCCTCAGAGATTGAGGATTTGAAAGAACAAAATATTAAACTTGAAAATGAATTAAAACAATTGCAAGAACAACAAGAATATTTTAAAGTAGAGATTGAAAATTTAAAGAATAAAAATTCTGTAGATGAAAATGAGCTAAAAAAATTGCAAGATCAGCAAAAGCATTTTAAAGTGGAGATTGAAAATTATAAGCATAGCAATCTAGAAGAGCAATTAAAGATAAAAGAAATTGCACAAGATTTAATTAGACTAACCCAAGAAGAATGTGCAAAGCTATATGAACCTTTACGAGTTGTTCTTAATGACTTAGAACGGGACAGACAAAATTATCAGCAAACATGGGATAAACTACAAGAAGCGATTCAACAATTCAATAAATATAAAGAAGAAACAGATGAAATAAGTTTTCATCTCCATGCTCACTATCAAGCTGATTGCACCCTGGAAAAAAATTTACTACCTCTTGACAGGCAGAAAGTAGATGAAATTATACAGAAAGTTAGTCAGTTATTAGCCGAACTGGACAAACAACTTTCTGATGCTCGTATTCAACATGAGCAATCAAAACAAAAATCTATTGTTACCTTTTAATATGTCCCTCCTCAATATTGCAGAAATTTGTACTGCTACACAAACCCTTGGTCCTGGACAACGTTTTGCTATCTGGGTTCAAGGCTGCTGTTTTAACTGCCAGAACTGCATTTCTCCGGATTGGATACCCATGATTACAGGGAATTTGATGGAGCCAAAACTTTTAGCAAATATGGTGCTTTCTACGCCTAATACAGAGGGTATAACAGTTTCAGGAGGTGAACCAATGCTTCAAGCAGAGGCTCTCTTTGAGCTATTCACTTTCCTCAGACAAGAACAAGATATATCCATTATTTGTTTTACAGGTTTTACTTTAGAGCAACTTCGGTCAAAATGCGATCGCAATATTGAACAAGTCCTCAATATGATTGATGTGTTGATAGATGGGCAATATGTATCAGAGCTTAACGACAACAAGGGTTGGCGTGGCTCTTCAAACCAGGTAGTTCATTTTTTGACCTCTAGATATTTGTCGCAAGCCAATTTATTTCTTGAGCGTGAACGTAATGTAGAGATTCATTTACGCAATGAGGCGGCTTTAATGATTGGCATACCACCGCATAATTTTCAAAGAGCTTTCGAGGAAACAATTGAAAATCTTAGAGGGTGCTTATAAGTAAAAAATAAATAGCAATCAGAAACATCAATTGAGTCAATATTGACTCAACACAAAATCTTTACCCTCAAACGTAGGGTATCGCTCTCGGTATAAACGACGTGTGTTGACCTCCCAAAGGGCTTTTGCTGCCTCTAAAACAGCACTTCTTATCTGACTTTCTAAACGTTCTAAGTCCTACCATTCTCCTTTAGAAAGTGTTACTGATTCTTCTTCTTCGGGAACTACCTCAGCGTTTATTACTTCTGACTCAGAAAAGGCGGACTCTTCGTTAGGGGAAACTTTTTTGACTTTGCTTTCTCTTGGCATGATGGTATTACTGGTTATATCTAGTCCTATTCTATAGTTTTCCATCAGTTATTAGAAAGGCGCAACGTGATTTTGTGAGAATATGTGATCGCTAAAAACAATATAAACTTTATAAGTAAACATAATTAATTACTTGTCTAAAAATACACTGGAGATTCCTATGAGTGGAGAAAAGCGTCGCTATGTGAATGTTGAAGAGCAGGAACTGCGTAGATTGCGTAAACAAGACAGTAGGCTGCGCTCTTTAAATCAAGACCTTCCAGAACGTCTTAATGCCATTCGAGAAGAAGCAAATCGAGAGTTGCAGCAACGTCTCGCGCCTATGGAGCATCGGGCACTGCAACAGGAACAGGAAGCGAAGAAGCTCAAAAGTAATTTGGCAATCCTAGAGTTGCAAACTCATCAACGGTTGCAGCAACAACGTAAAGAATTCCAAAAAGTAATTCGTGATTCTGAGAGTAAGCAGCAACAAGCACTCGAAGTTGAGGTAAAACGCCTTGAAGACGCGATGCGTGAGGGTTTTGCTGAGCAGCGCAGTCTATTTCTCCAAATTACAGCAGAACAAAGGCAGGAGTATCTGGCACTAAATCAGCATCTTGACCAGAAGTTTACAGAACTGATAGATGAAGAGCGTCAGGCACGCGAACAATTACAGCAACAACTGGAGCAAGAAAAGCAGGATAAGGCTACACTAGCACAAAATATTTTGGATGATGTGCAGACGATTTGGGAGCAGATAGACTGTAACTACCAGCACCAACGCTTTGCTCCTGGTAAGTTAAATGACCTCAAACGAGAGATAAATCTTGCTCGTGACAATATTCAAAATGGTGTACTAGAAGCAGCGATTGCCACTAGTCAACAAACCTACTTTAAACTTGCTGACTTGCGTTTGGAGCTAGAGTTAAAGCAGCAAGAGTGGGAACTCCTATATAATTCCGCTTTGGAAGATTTAAAAAGCCTAATTGCGGAAGTGCAAGCCAATCGTGAATATGAAATTGAAATTGGGCAGGGCGATGAATCGCAAAAATTTCGCCTAGAGGTAGATTATTGGACAAATGGTAGCCTCAAAAAATATGAGCAAGAACTCCAAGAAATTGAAACCAGTCTTCAAAAAAGTGAGTCGTCTTTAACGACGGAGCAAATCCGGGAAATTGTTCAGCAGATTGAAGAGCTACAGCCTTGCCTAGAAGAGATTGTAGAACAGGCGCAGCGAGAGATTTTGAGTTCGCAGTTAAGAGCAGAAATTGCCGACAAGGTGGCACATGTTTTGGCTCGCATGGGATATGTTTTAATTGACCCGAACGCAGATTCCATCTATGAAGAGGATGATCAGCGCAAGGCTTATGTATTAAAGTTGAAAGATGCCAACGGAGGTGAGGTAGTCACGATAGTTAGCCCTGATAAGGAGTTTGGTAAAAATTTGGTTTCTATTAATTCATTTGGTAGAATCTTGCGGGATGAAAATGCACAAAAAGAGAATGCTGAGGCAATTTTTGATGCTCTTGAATCTCAGGGTATAGAAACTCAAGGTTCTACAGAATGTGTAGAGCAACCAAGAGACGATATCGAGACTTTATTTGAGGATGCATTACAACAACAGGTCAAAAAAACTGAACAAGTAAATAAGACTTCACAAAAATAACGGAAATATTACAGGTATGACTGTCGAAAGAGTTACGGCAGGGTTGAATTTAGAAGCAGGCGATCGCTTCATCATTCTTTACGGCGCAAACACGAGCGACCAATTTTGCACGCCAGAGTTGCTGCTGCGTGATATTGAATGGGTGTTACATCGATACTTAAAATCCCAGGGATATCAGCGTATCCTCTTCTTTGATGGGCATCGCAAACTTTATTTTCTAGATCGGGAGTCTCGCGATCGCTGCTTACCTCGTCGCGCTTCTACAAATCCATTACCACCGAAAAACAGTGAAATGATGGTAAAACCAGGACCTTTGGGGCGCAAAAAAAGACTATTGCCAAATAGGTCTGAGCCTGTTGCTCCTACGCCTGCTGTTTCTGTCGCATCTCCTCCTCAAGCCCCTTCGCTGATGAGGGATATTACGGTTATTCCATATTTTCATACGGCGATGGTAGAAATGGAGCAACTGTCGGCGATTGTGTTTTCTTATGCTGAAGGTTTAGCCAACTTCGCTAACCAACAAGAATTATTTGGACGCATTATTGAATGGTCACGTTTACCAGCTAATAATCGCAATCGTTGTATCTTTATATTTCATTATGAAAATCGGAACGGTCTTGAAGAATTTTGCCGTCGCCATCGTTTTACATATCTTGAGAACTTACTGCTGAATCGAGAACAAGCAGGACAATCATTGAATATTTGCCGTTTGGGTGCGCCCATAGCAGATGAGATTGAGTATTTAATTCACTATTTTCGACTCGATAAAGAAAAACCTGTTGACTGGGGAACAATTCAACTTTTATCCCGATGGATTGCCGCAGAAAATCGCCAGTTGAATTACTGGTATGATTGCTTCGCTATAGCTAAGGAAATTTCTCTTGCAGAAGCGAGAAAACAGAAGTGGCTTTCAGGCAATGTCTCTTCCAAACCTGGTTTGGAGCGTCTCCAAAAAATGATAGGGTTACAGTCGGTAAAAGAAGTGGTTAAACAAAGAGCGGAGGTATTGAAAGTCGAGAATATACGTCAGCAGCAAGGACTGTTTACAGAACCTCCTCGTTTGCACCTGGTCTTTAAAGGTAATCCTGGAACGGGTAAAACTACAGTTGCTAGACTCATTGGCGAAATTTATCGAGATTTAGGATTACTGCGGCGGGGACACGTTGTTGAGGTTGCACGTCAAGATTTGGTGGCTGGGTATCTAGGACAAACTGCGATGAAAACAGATAGTGTTATCGACAGTGCTGTAGATGGGGTTCTCTTCATCGACGAAGCCTATAACCTCAACCAAGGACCGAATGACAGTTTTGGTTTAGAAACCATCAACACATTACTCAAGCGAATGGAAGATGACAAGCATCGCTTAGCCGTCATTATTGCAGGTTATCCTGACAGAATAAGTGAGTTTATCAACTCGAACCCTGGACTAGAGCGGCGTTTTCGTAAAGAAGTCTTGTTTGAGGACTATAAACCAGAAGAACTGATGGAAATATTTCATCAGCAAATCTCTCAGATACAAGGAGTAATTGCGCCTCAGCTAGAAACAGCGCTTATAAATTTGTTTACCCGACTTTATGAGGAACGAGATGACAAGTTTGGCAACGCAGGACTTGTGCAGAACCTTTTTCAATCAATGGATGAGCTACGAGCGCAACGTATCGCCCAGAATAATTTAGACTTCTTACACGAACCCCTTCAGTTAGATGATTTGCCAGCCAAGGAGCGAGAAATTAGCCAACAAGGAGTCAAAGACAAAGATAATCTACAGCAACTCCGGCAAAAACTGGATAACATGATTGGGTTGCTAAATGTAAAGCAGAGAGTCAATGAGTTAATTAATACCGAAAGAGCTAACCAACGCCTGAAAGCAGAAGGCTATGATTCATTTAGTACTTTAGAAACCAGACATTTGTTGTTTCTCGGCAATCCGGGTACAGGTAAAACAACTGTGGCTCGGATAGTTGGCGAAATATTTAAAGCTTTGGGGTTACTGAAGAAAGGGCATTTTGTGGAAGTGGGATATAGCGATCTTGTAGCAGAATATGTTGGACAAACCGCACCCAAAATCAAAAAAGTTATTGAATCTGCTCTAGATGGTGTTTTGTTTATTGATGAAGCATATTCCTTAGCTGAATCGAGTTTTGGTCTAGAAGCGATTGATACCTTAGTGCCGATGATGGAAAATCAGCGCCATCGTTTGGTAGTGATTCTCGCAGGCTATTCCCTGGAAATGGAGAATTTTCTCAACGCTAATTCTGGAATTTCCTCACGAATTAATGACCAGATTGAATTTCCCGACTATAACGGCACAGAGCTTTTTAGAATTTTCATGGAACTATGCACTCAGAATAAAATCAAGTGCCCGGACAACGTAGCTAATAAGTTGAGAGAGACTTTTAATAGAATGTATGCTACTCGAAACAGAAAATTCGGTAATGGGCGAGAAGTGCGAAATTTTTACGAAAGAATGGTTCGGCAGTGGAAGAATAGAATATCACGCGAGCATTTAACTGGAGAAGCAATGCTGACTTTTGCAATTAGTGATATTCCTAGTTTGAACTAAATTATGAACAATTGTCCTGTTTGCAATTCTGAATACACACAAGGTGAAGTAATTTGCCCAATTTGTAGCTGGGATTTAACGCCCTATCCGTTGACATTTGCGGGTCAGATACCTGATGAGTATATATCTAAAGAGAAGACAAAGTTAAATTGGGCACGAGAAATATGGATTAAACTACACCATTTACCTTCTCTTTCGCAGGCAGAAATTGTAGAATTGCAAAACGAAAAGATAAGATTAGAGAAATCTTTACAACAACTCCAATCACAATTTGCACAAGAGAAATCACACCTGGAATCACAAATTAATATCTTAAATAATGATAAAAGGGATTTAAGTACAAAAGTATTATCCCTTGAACAGGAAAAATCGCAATTCCAATCACAAGCAGAAACTATCAGTAAGGAGAAAATAAAAATTGAGCAAGAGCGATCGCATTTACAAAGTCAGGTTGCACAAATCACACAAGAAAATGAATGTCTCTTGCAGAGAATAGCCACATACGAACAAGAGCGATCGCAGTTTCAATCTAATTTAGAATCTTTAAAACAACAACAAAATAATCTTCTAGACAATATTAAAAAATTAGAAAATGAAAAATCGGAGTTACAACATCAGGCGAATCGCTTACAAATTCAACTGAAAGCAGAACTTTCTCAAGCTGAGGTAAAATTGATCAACGTTGAACAAGAACGTAATCAACTACAAGGACAGTTACAAGAGGTACAAGCAGAACTTGACAAAGCTAATGAAGACCGAGAGCGCCTTCGCCAAAGGCTATCAAGTTCAAAGCCAGGTAAAGATGATGTATGGGATTTGTAACCAGTGAAATAAAAGAAACTAATAAAATTATTAGTTTACAATTCCCAAATATCTTTTGATTGCGACGATTTTTTAGCATTAGTATCGCTATCAATTTGTTTGTTTTCCATAATTTCTTTGTCCTGAAAACCTAAATTGGGGTTTGTTTTTGCTCTCTTTTCAGTTTGCCGTGGCTGAATTGATTGGTTAGTTCTTCGAGAACGTGAATTTTCTTCAATGTCATCAAGCTCTTGTTTTAAGTCTTTTTTCTGTTTTTTGAGAGACTCAATAGACTCATTTAATTTATGCAATTCAGCTTCTCGGTTTTCTGCTATTAATGTTTCTCTCTGTTTTTGTAGTTTTTCTAGTTTCTCTATTGTTTTTTTTAGTTCTGTCACTAATTCATCTACACCTATTATCTGCTCATGCATTTTATTAACATTTTCTTTTCCATATCTAATTTCAGCTATCTTTCCAACAGTATTACGGTTAATGAAAGATAATCCATTTGCTATCCCCTCTCCAAGTGCTTTTCTAGTAAATTCATAACCTGGCTTAGAAATACTTACAATAAAAGACATTTCTTCTTTATCAGTTTGATAAATATCATCTTCTATCCCTAGATATTCACTGTCCCATTGCTCATCAGATTGACTGGATGAGTGAACTTGTTCATTAAAACGCTGAGAAGGCGATTGTGTGTACGTTGAATTCTCAAATTGAGAATTCAATTGCGTTTTTGAAACTTTCTTTACCTTCTCAACTTCTTCTCTACCTTCTTTTTCATCAATTGCAGCATTCATATACACAGAATTAATTAAATCCCGCTTGTTGAAATTTCCAAAACAAATTGATAAAGGTTCCCTGTTTGTTGAGGCAGTAAACCATATATTTCTGGTATTAGAAATATTCCAAAATATTATAGAATTTTGACCACTTGTTAACAAATTCTCAATTGAAATTTTTTTTGCTTCTAAATCTTCAGTTGCGACTTCTTCTAGATTAAATTCTCTTTCATACTGTGATTTCAGTTCCTGTGTAGCCGCTTGATTGCTGCCAAGGTCAGCATAAATTTCTTGCCATTTCTTTGGGACAAATTCTTTGTAAGGCTCGGCGAAAAGCTCCAAATTCATAGCTGGGACAGCAGTAATCATGGGGTCTTGTGAAACATAACCCACAAAGGTATACAAAGGTCGCCCAAGTTTATCTCTTGTTAAATCTTCTGGAGTATTGTCTGCTTGGAAACCTATTAAATCCCTGACCATACAAGTCACGCCAACCACACAGCGTTTTTTACCCCTTATAAATATCCAACGTGGGTTTCCTGAGAGGTTTTCTGCTTCACGGGTTGTTACTTTAATATACTGCCATAATAAATCTTTGAGATTGTCATCAAAATTATCAGGAATAACAAGAAAGCGAAAATCTACTGCATAAGTTCGCCCATATACAATGGGTGCCCATTTTGATACAGGAGTTTGTGTATCGAGAACAATATCGGAAGTTTCTTCAAACATCAACTTGTTGCTCCTTTCCGCCAAGGAATATTTGCGCGTTTGTTAATTCTTGAGCTAATAAAGCCATTCTTTGCTGAATCTCTTGCAGATGATTTTGATAATTTTCTAAAGACGACTCAGCTACACGTTGGTCGTCGCCAGTAAAAAATCTTTGAAACCAGTTTCCACTTCTTAATATATCTAATCTGATTTGTGTTTCATTAACTCTAGCTTGTTCAGTCATTGCATATTCACGAAACTTTGCATACAATGCAAACAACAGAGGTAAATGTAAGTTTTTAGGCTGTATCTCTCCAGTAACACCATCATTTTCCAGCCCTTTACCTAAAGTTACTGGACAGAGCATCACTAGCCAATCTTTATTTGGCAAGAATAACGCATTAAACATTTTTTTAATGTCATCAAATAACTTTTCCTTTGATACCTTATCTTTTGCCCGTTCGTAACATTGGTCGAACTTAGTAATTACAATCACAATGGGAAAAGGTCTTTGGCATTCCTTAAGATTTTTTGATATATCCATCAGGAATTTATTCATTCTGTCAACACCCGTTTTCTTAGCAAGAGACATTAGTTCCATGTCACTGCTTACTTCTTGCTTTAAGTACTCCCCAGAAATACATAAAAACACGCAACTTGATTCTAAAAGTCGCTTCGTTAGTATCTGAACACCTTCTTGTGTGGAGAAACCCTTCATATCTCCGCCTCGGTAATCTAACCAATCGAATTTAATCAGTGGTCTCATACCATAGCTGAAGTCAAACTCGTATTGATGGGACTCTACGCCTGTTGGAAAGGGCCACCGATTTTCTCCTTCTTCGTCAACCATTCTCTCCCATAAACTAGTTAATCTCAAGTCTTCGTCCATGTCAGTGGCTGTTAAGGTGAATCCTTGTAAGCCCATCTGCATAGTCGCATATAGTCCTAGCATATAGCAGGTTTTTCCTGATCCCTCAAGACCTAACATCGTAATCTTAGCCTCAGCTACCATAAATATCTCCTTTGTTAATCATTAGTGCGACTATTAGAGTTGATTTTTCAAGAAAAACGTAAACTCTAAATTTTTTTTGTATGGAATTAAAAAAATAAATCCAATTTCACAGATTCAGATAAGCTGAAGATTTGCTTTATAAATGAACTATTAGTTGAGAATTAAGAAATTTAAATAATCCAAATATCCGAATTGCTCACAGAATTTTCGATAACCCCACCTTGAATTTCTGAGAGCAGTCTTGCATAATCATATAAATCAAAGTCAGGTTTTATTAAGGGTAATTTTTGGACATAGTTGTATAAAGACATTGCTGGTTCGATAATTTTCTCAAATTCCCGCTGCTTCTCTACAACTTTTCTCTTCTCCTTAGCCACCATTTCTCGATAAGTTTCTTGGTTACTGATTTTGGAAATAACCCAATCTGCTACTCCTACAAACCCTCGGCTTTGTGCTTCATAGGATTTGGCACGTTCTGCATGAGACTCAACCCCTGCATAGATCGTTGCTGCTTGAAATGCAACAGTGGCGTGAAGAACGAACAGCAAAGGCATGGGTACATTACATAGCTGGTTCCCGCAGGCTATGGGAAGCAAAGCACCCAATACAAAGTCACTGGCGTTGATGGCTGAAATCAAACCATTAAAACTTTGCAGTAAGTCCACCTGAAAATCTCCTACCAAGTCAGTCTTAGTGAGGACAATAGCCAAACACATTGGACGATCTAATTCTCGTAATGCTTGACTAACAAGTGTTGTCATCCTACCGATTTGATTGCTGCGGGAATCGCCTTGGGCAAGAGCATTACAATCGCAAAACAGCATAATGCCGTCTGCTGTTTTCAAGTCTTGAAGCAAAGCTTTTGCTTGCTCACTTTCTTTAGTTTCCCGAATTGCTCCACCCCGGTAGTCAGCCCAAGCAAAATTCAAAATATTCTTGCCTTGGTAACGCAAATAGAAATTATATTCTTGTCTCTGGTCTGTTAGTGCTGGATATTTACCCTGCTGAATTTGTTCGGCAACGTCTACCCATCGCCTATGGTCTTCAAGTTCAGATGCTTTCAATCTAAATCCTTCTATACTTTGTTGCATACTCCCGTAGAGCGATGCCATATAAGTAGTTTTGCCAACTCCTGTGTGACCGAGCATGATGATTCGCATACTTATCTTTATCTCCATCCCATAAAATCATCATCTTTTGTCTCATCCTGCTCAGTTTTGTCTCTAAAACCAAACATTCTATCCTGCTTGGACAAAACACTTGATTCATTATTTTTCAGTTTCTGAGAAGAAGTTCTTTTAATCAGAAGATTAACCCCCAGTGCAATAAGCAGTAGAATCCAAGTAACGATTCCTCCAACAAAAGTATAGATTACAACTTTTGCGGCTCCCAACTTAAGTAGTCTAGCCACCAAGAAGCCAGTAATCGCTCCAATTAACAAAGCACTCACTTGCTGCAATATTAAACTTGTTTTGTCTCTTACATCACCAACGTTTCGTAACTTCGGCGTGGGTTGACTTAAAACTGCAACCGAAGTGGAATCTACCGAAGGAGCAGAGGTGCTTTCCAGTACTCTAATTATCTTTTCCTTGTGGGCTACATCAGCAATCGTGACGTTAAGGAAAGCACCATTGGTAGCACTACTCCGCATTAGACCTAAACACAGAGAGACATTATTATTAACTTCACTAATTTGCTTTGCAGCAGAAGCCCATAAATAATGCCGTTTTTCGTCATCATCACGCCATAGGTAAATTGCATCATCTTCTGCTAGATTCAAACTAAAATCCCTTTTCTCTAAGTCAGCAGGAATTACAATAGTTGGGTACGATAAAGGCTGGTACGTTGTAGCAATGGCAACACTGCTTCTTTCATCATAAGATTTAACTCGCCAATTTGGGTATACATACTGATGGTAAGGAAGGCTAAAAAGGCTTAAATCTTGACCCAAATAGTTAGGTATTTCAACTACATCTTGGTCGTTGAGTCTCGTGGCATACCCCACAAAGGTATAAAGTGGACGTTTTCTTTGGTCTCGCGTTATATCTTCATTGTTTGTATTGGCTTGACCACCAAGCTCACGCGCCATGCAGGCGACTCCAATGACACAAAGCTTATCATTCGTGAAAACAGCCCATCTTGGCTTACCTGGTAAGTCTTCTGGCAGACGAGTCATCGTTTGGATATGCATCATTGCCCAGTTTTGTTCTGCCCCATTAAAGTCATGAGGAAGAGCCAGGAAGCGAAAATCAACTTCATAAGTTCGACCGTAAACAATAGCTGCCCAACGAGACATTTGTTAATCCCCTCCCAGTTGTTTTTCACCTTGTCTTCTTACTCGCTAATAGAGAGATACTTCTTCAATGCTTCCACAGGTTCAATCAAAGGTTCTAATTCTTTGTACTTTGTAGTTGCTTTTTCTAGACTCTCTTGAGACATTTCTCTGTAAGTTGTATTACCTTGGAAAATATCCCATAACTCCTGTACAAAACCACCAAAACCATAAGTTTGTTTTTCATAGTATTCTGCCATCTGCTTATGTTCATTGATTTCTTTAGTAAGATAATTTGCTTGGATAAAAACCCCTATGTAAAGCACAAACAGTAAAGGTAATTCAACATTTATCGGTTCTGGACCACATGCAACAGGAATCATCATGCTTGCAATGTAGGTACTGGCTTTTATAGCTTTCGACAATCCTTCAAAGATTTTGAAGTCATCTTCATTTAGTTCATTAACTAAATCTGCTTTAGTCAAAACAACCGCAAGTCCAATCGGGCGTTCTATATTTTTTAACGCATTTGTAATCAGTGCCGTCATTCTACCAATCTGGTTTTTTCGGCTATCTCTTTGTACAAGAGCCTGACAATCACAAAAAATTAGAATACCATCTGCCTGCTGTAAATCTTTCTGTAACAATGTAGCTTGTTCGCTATCTTGAGTTTCTCGAATAGCTCCCCCCCTGTAGTCAGCCCATGTAAAAGGGAAAATATCTTTATTTTGATACTGTAAGTAAAATTTATACTCTTGCCTTTGATCGGTTGGGGTTGGATACTTTTTCTGTTTAATATCTGTTGAAAGTTTTATTAGCCTATTGTGATCGTTTACGTGACTTGCTCGCAAACTGAATCCTTCAATACTTTTTTGTAAAGTACCGTACATAGATGCCATGAATGTTGTTTTACCAACTCCTTCATGACCAATCTCCACAATTCTCATATTTTTAGGCTGTAAGTTTGGTTTTAGTAAAACTTAATTGAGCAACATCATAAAAGAGATGTTTAGACCTTTTCTATGGAGCATAACTCAAATTTTAAACAC
>NC_019727.1 GCF_000317435.1 Calothrix sp. PCC 6303 | reverse complement strand
AGTAAAAAGTCAGGATGATGAAGAAATAGAATGCTGAATGAATATACTTTTAAAAATAAATAATCAAAGACAAAAAGATTGACCCATAAAATAGATTACGTAAGCACTAAAAATTTGAGGAGCAATTACTGCTCCTTGAAATTTCAATAAATTTTTATTTCCTGTCCAAATCTTGTTTAAGTTAAGAAAGTAAATAATATTTTTGACAAGATGAGGGCAGACAACTCAAAATAAAATGACGTTCTGATGTTAAATTAACAATTTGATTAAGACCATCTAACATTAAAAAATGAATTCCTTGAAAACATTGAAATACCCATCTTAATGTCGGAGATAAAGTTAGTTTTCCTAATTGATTCTTGATTCCGATTTTGATTCTTTTTAAGCTATTTCTCAGTTCCCTTTGACCAAGGTTATAGACTAGCAAACATAAAGACATTAAAAATAGCATAGTTTCGATTCTTTCAGGGTTTTCAAGAAAAAAACTATCTGCAAAAAACAAGGGGTCTTTTAGAAATCTAAATCCTCGTTCACAAGACTGTTGATTTTTATAAGTCGTAATAATTTCTTCTGGTTTTAATTTATCGTCGTCATTAACTAGGTTAGTTGCTAAAATAAACCTTCCAGCTTCCTTTCTTTGTATTTCTATTTCTTCGGGTTTTTCATAACTTACTCCTTCCATTTTATAAATAGTTTTATTATTTTTTGATTTACTTTCAATAAAATTAGCTTCTTTAATTTCATGGAATTTTAGCTTTTTATTGATACCTTTTAGTTTATATCGTGCTTGCTCTGGAGTTTCAAAATCTTCTCTTTTTAACTCTTTAAGCAACTTTTCAACTTTATCTTTTTCTTTTATTAGCTTTTTATCTAGCTTTTCTAAATCGCTATCTTTTCTTTTTTGACTTTCTACTATTAGCCAAATTTGTTTAATACCACCATAATTAACTATTTCTTCTTTCCACTTGTATCCGTCTAAATCTTGATATGTCTTTTTCTTCTTTTCTTCCGTTTCTATCTCCTTTTCTTCTGTTTCTATCTCCTCTATCTCTTCCATCTCCTCTGTATTTACAGACTGAACTAATTCTTGTGCTTTCTTAATCGTCATCGGCACTCGACTTATCCATTTTAAATTCTCAATTAATTTGAGATTCTCTTGGCTATATAATGCGCTGTCACAGACCATAATACTGTCAAAAACTATTTGTTTTTAAATTCTATTAAGATTTTTCCAAATACTGCTTTATCTGCTTCGTTCCCATCTCCTGCTCTCATTAATAATGGTATATCTCCATCACTACTCGTGATTAAATCTAAAACACATTGCTTTAAATCTGGTCTATGGTCACGAGAATATCCTTTGGTTATGAATATTGGTCTTTCTTTAGTGATTTCTTCTTCTTTTTCTTGATTCATTTCTCTTTTATACTTCCCGTGTAAATGAAATGAAGTTGCATCTAAATGTGAGTATTTTGTATCTATTTTAAATTTCTTAATTACTGATAGGACAATTTCTATAAATAAATTATTCAATCCATATTTATATAAATCATCCATGACTCTTCCAATTTTATCGTCGTTGAGATAATTACTTTCTACACCTTCTCCCAATAATAATTCAATTGCTTTATCATCAAAAAACTGCTTGAATAAATATAAAGGTCTTGATACAAATCCTAATCCATTGATTAAAACAGCTTTTACCAATACTCCTGCTGTAATCTTCTCACGGGAGTCTACTCCTAATTTGGAATTAATTGTTTCAACTATTCCTATTTCATCAATTAGCCCAGCTACTATTCCGAGATGATCTATATTTTTAATTTCTGCAATTGAAGTTGGTGACATTTTTACCTCTCAAATATTTTTGAGTTTTTTTAATTGTCTCACTTTTGCTATCTAAGTAATTTGGCACGATAAAACAATATATATTAACTTTTCTCAAAAGCTTGAAACCAGTATTAATCGCCTACGCAATTTTCTGTATACTTAATAACCTTTGGCTGATTCTTAATACTGTCTTACTTGAATTTTACGAGTATTTTTATTTACTCGTGCCAGAGAGTTCTAATGTAGCATAAAATGCTACATTCTGAAGTGCGGAATGTGGGTTGTAAATTTCCCCGCCGACTTACTTATAGCAATTGAGATCATTGAGACAATGAGGTGAGAAAATTTGATGCAGAAGCACATACGATGGCTAATAGGAGTAGCTTGTGGTGCTACTGTTGTAGTTTAGAGTCAAACATTGTGTTCGCAGTTAATATGTTAGCTTTGATGACTGATATTCTTGTGGATTGACATACAACGAGCAAACCTTCAATACATGCTCACAGCGGCTGGGTTGTGGAACTTTTACTTAGAAGCAGGGGCACTGGCGGCGCACCGCCGGCAATAAATGAAAGAAACAGTAATAGCAGGATATCTTTAGAATGTTTGAAAGACATAAATACATAGCTACTGTACACAACTTTACACTGTGATAAATTTTGCGCGTATCTTGTCTTTACCCCTAAATGTGCAAATCAACCCAACTGCGGTTAAAAATCAATTTATAAATACGGTTCTGGACTCTCAAAATTCCCTGCTGTTTGACTACTAAACCTGACAAGAGCAATTGCTTTTCTTCTGGGCTGTCAACGGCGATAACTTCTCCTTGGTGCAAAACTTGTCGAAAAATTTCTATTAGTTGAACAGACTTGTTACTTTTGAGAAGACGATCGCGGATGGTCCTCAAATGTTCTGGCTCATCCTGGGATTCCCAATTGTCTATTATATTCGTCCGCACTAAATTTTCAATCCAGGAGACTTCACCGCCATTGGGAATAGGAGATGAAGTATTACGGATGAGCTTACAGAGTTTTTGGGTAAGAAAAGGCTGCCCGTTCGTCCAGGCTAAGATTTCTTTAAGCACGGTTTGCGGATTGCTCACTTTTTCTGCCAATCCTTGCAGCAACGGTTGGGCTTCATGCTCTTTAAAGCCCTCCAGTTGAATAAACTGACCAATGTTAAAGGGGGTTGTTTGGATATTACTAATTAAATCTGAGGGGGTAGCGACACCAAAAAAAGCAAAAGTCAAACGCTGGTACTGTGGATTGAGACTGCGCTGGTTGTAGCAGTAGCGAATCAAGGCAAAAAAGTCATTAACTGCGAAATTCAAACTTAGGACACTATCAATTTCATCGATAAAAATGACCAGTTGTTTGGAGGGAATGTCATTTTCTATCCCGACTTCTACTAGCAGGACTTCTTCAATAAATTCACTCAACCTCTGAACTGGAGAAATATCATCTCGCTCTTTCCACCAAGCTTTTAGGTTAACTTTGCTTCGTAAACCTAAACGTCGCCCTAATTCAGAGGCTAATCCCTTATACCATTGATCCGGGGTAACATTTTCGCTGCCAATGCGGGTCATATCAATCGGCGCACAACAAACCCCTTCGTGCTGGAGGTAGTGAATCATGCGTACCATGAGACTGGACTTTCCCATCTGCCGGGGATTGAAAACGTAGCAAAACTCTCCGCGCTTCAAAGCTTTGTAGAGGTAACGATCTGCGGAACGCACTACATAAGTGGAAGCATCCATCTGCAAGCTTCCTCCCACTTGATAGTCAAAGGTGCTGGCTTGTTCGGTACTTCTAAGTAACTCGTTTTCAAATAGCAGTTCTGCTTGGGTGGCTTTGAGAATATCTAGTGTTTGTGACAGTTCTTGTGTGCGTTCTGAGACTTTTTGTTCTAGAGTCCGGCTATATCCTTCTATTTCATCTTTGGCTCGTTCTAGAGCAAGATTTTTGAGAGCTAGCTCTTGGGTATACTGAACCCGATCCGCTTCGGCTTGTTTGCGTTCGGTGATATCTTGAAAGGCAGCGATCGCATAGATAATTTGTCCCTTCTCATCGTAAACAGGGGTAGCTGATACTTCTAAAGGAATTGTTTTATCAACTTGGTGAATTTCTATATCATCCGTAGTCGTACTTTCGCCATTTAAAGCTCGTACAATGGGTTGTTGTTGAGTTGGGTATAATTGGTCTGTCCCTGCTAAATAAGCCTGATAAGTTTCGGTCAATCGATCATCTGTGGCTCCAGTTACAATTCCCTTGCCAAGGATTAGCTGGGCAGCCTGATTTGCATAGTAGGGTTCGCCCTTAGCATTAAGTGCAAAGACACCTATGGGCATAGCTTCTAAAAATTGAGCTAATCTTTTCTCGTTCTCATATAGTGCAACATAAAGTTGAGCATTTTGAAGAGAAATTGCGGCTTGAGAAGACAGGAGTTTTAGAACTTCTAGGCGATCAGGTGTAAAAGCACCAGTAGTCAAATTGTTTTCCAGATATAAGATGCCGTTAAGCTTGCCTTGATTGAGTAAGGGTGTGCAAAGAAGGGATTTAGGTTGAGTGGCAACAATATATGGATCACGAACAAATTGTCCCTCATGGGCAGCATCATTTAAAATTACGCTTTCCTGCGTGCGAGCAACATAGTTGATAATGGCAGATGACAAGAGGGGAAAGTTAGTGGACTCATCTACGAAGTCTACTGAAATTGATTGTAGTGTATTAACATTATCAGAATCTAATGTCCCTTCAGCTTCGATCGCCCATTTATTATCTTTTTCTAGGAGCAGAAAGCCTTTTTGAGCGCCTCCATTTTCAATTACAGTTTTCATCAACTTAGCCAGCAGTTGATCCAGTTTAATTTCGCTAGCTAATACTTGAGAGGCTTTGGTAACTGTTATCAGATCGAGTGCTTGTGGATTTGTACCACCACTAGATTCAGTTGTCTTAATGCTTTGGTCTGCTTTTCCTTTGTTTATATCCATTAGAAACTGTGGATACTCCGATTCTAGGGCTTTAACTTTGGCTTTTGCACCCCAACGAGAATAACAATGATGGGCATTTCTCAGATATAGTCGTCCTATTTCTTCTCTACCCAGAGAGAGATAAAATTCTGCTGCGCGTTCGTAAGCTATAGCTTCTTCGTGGATAAATTCATGTTTTTTAGCACCTTGAATTGCTTTTTCATACAATTCTTCTGCTTGCCAATTTTGTCCGAATACTCTAGCTTTTTCTGCTTCTACTAAGTCATATTTGTGCTGAAAATTTTCTGGGCAGTAGCTAGACCAGTTTTTCATATCTTCCTGGTTTTTTTCTACTAGCTTCAAAAACTTATTTTGTGAGTATACATCTAGAATATCATAATTGGCAAGCAGTGATAGAGAAGAGAAAAAATTATATTGTGATAAATTTAAGTGTGAACTAAGATATTCAACATAGTTTTCAATTTTCAATACATTACCAATAGCCGATTCGTATTCTTTAAAAATATAATGTGTAATTATTTTGGCGATACACAACCAACACAAAAGCCAAGTATTAGCCGTTTTTATACATTCCTCTTCTTCTTCTTGATTACAACCAATTACCAAGCAAAAGTTGTTTTCATACCCTTCAATTAAATTAATAGTGGTTTTTTCATATATAATTACAGAAGAGTAACTATATTCCTGTTTTAATTTCTTCATTAGCTTAGTATATTTTGTAAGCTCTTGAGAAACTTCTTCTAAGTGATACCCTCCAAAGAATTTAATAAGACAAAAACTTGCAGATGCAAAACAAGCATATTGATAATCCCCAGTCTCTAATCCCCTTTGAAAAGCCTTGATTAACCGTTCTAATGCAATATTATTTCTGAGGTAGTTCTTCCATTGATATATAAACGCATAGTAAATATGAATAACTAAAGTCTCTATTTCAGGAAGTTGAGATTCAGATAGTAAATTAATAGACAATTCTCCAAATTCATTACCTAAATGAATATCTCTCATTAAACCAATATTTTCTATTCCCTTACAGAGAAACGTTCCATAAAATATATAAGGACAGGGTGCTTGAGGAGGATTACCATATTTTAGACAAAGGTTAAGTTGAATTAAGACAACTTCAATATGCAAGAGAAAATTAGTGATTATTGTAGAGGCTATAATTTGTTGCAATAATGGTACAGCCCTTAATTTATATGGATCAGTCATTGGAGAGAGATTCGCTAAACTTTGAACTGGTACTTCTTTCAATAATCTATCTAGAAATATTTGTTCTTGCTTAATTTTCTCTTTTATTTTGCTAGGGTCTTGAGATATTTCTATACCTAGTTCTGCTAAAGCTTTAAGAGCAGTATCTATTGCTTTCTGCTCCTGGGATTTAGAATTGTATACTAGTATATTTACTTGATACACTTTTACTTTATCCAGAATTTCCTGCGTGTGTTGCAGAATAAATATGGAAAGCTCTTCTACTTCCTCAAATTTTGTATTTAAGTAAAGCACTTCAAGTGTTTCCAAATAAAGCTCTATAGTCAATTCATACTGGCTTTCCCAACTATTTTTTGTTAAAAGTTTTAATCCAGTCTCTAAATATTTTAATGCTGGTTCGTAAGCAGCTGATGCCTTGGCTTTTTTACCTACGTAAAGATTTAATTGAGCTAGCTCATCTTTTTCTAATTGGTCAGTGATTAGAGATGCTGCTTCATTAAGTTGATTGACAATATCAAAAATATTTTCCTCATTGTTATCTTTTCTCATATTCTTCAGCAGAAGTCTTCCAACTTGCAGATGAATGAGCTTCTTTTCTTCTTCTGCAATTAGGCTATAAGCCGCTTGCTGAATTCGGTCATGTAAGAATTTGTAGGGAATAACTGAAGGAAAACTAGGAATAAAATTAGAAGAGACGGCCGAAGAATCACTTGAAATTTCTTCTTGTTCCCAAAGCAAGGGAATTTTGTAATCATAACTCAGTGGGATAATTAACCCTTCCTGAAGAGCTGGTTGAATATCTTGAGCTATAGAGGTTTTAGATTTGTTTATAATGCTGGAGAGGAGTTCTATGTTAAATCTATTACCAATACATGCTGCCAACTTTAAGGCATTCCGAGTGTTCTCACTAAGTTTATTAATTTTACTAACCATCAAGTCTATGACATTATCAGTAATGCCTGTCTTTAGAATCTGATCAATATTCCAACACCATGAGCGTCCAGTATAATCAAACGATATAAGGTTTTCATCGTACAGAGATTTTAGCAGTTGAGTTAAGAAAAAGGGATTGCCCTGAGTTCTATTGGCTAGTAATTCTGCTAACGGTGTTGACATTTCTGTAGAACAAAGTAGTGTATCAGCAAGTAATAGATTTATTTGCTCTAATTTTAAGGGCTTTAGGCTGACTTCATTGACCCTAACACCTGCTTTTTTAATTGATTCTAACGTCAGAATTAAAGCATGAGTCGGGTTGACTTCATTATTTCTATAAGCTCCTATAATTAATAAATATTTGCTATCAAAATCGGTAATTAACTGTTCAATTAACTTCAGTGAAGGCAAATCTGCCCACTGTAAATCATCAAGAAAAATGACTAAAGGATGTTCTTGCTGACTGAAAACGCTAATAAATCTTTGAAAAGATAAGTTAAATCGATTTTGAGCTTCATTAGCTCCAAGTTTTTCAACAGACGGCTGTTTACCAATAATTTTTTCTAGTTCAGGGATTACGTCAATTATGACCTGCCCATTAGGTTCCAAGACTTCTAAAATTTTTGCTTTCCAATTTTCGATGTCTGCGTCAGACTCACTCAGAAGTTGACGGATTAAGTCCTGGAAAGCTGTGCTAATAGCAGCATAGGGAATATCGCGCTTGAATTGCTCAAATTTTCCAGTTATAAAATAACCTCGTTGCCTTACAATTGGTTTGTGAATTTCCTGAACTAAGGCAGATTTCCCAATCCCTGAATAGCCAGCAACCAATATCATCTCAGTGGTACCTTGGCTAACTCGCTCAAAGGTGTCGAGTACTTGAGAAACTTCTTGTTCCCGTCCGTAGAGTTTTTTGGGAATGTGAAACTTATCGGAAATATCTTGTTCTCCTAGTGGAAAAGGTAGAATTTGTCCCTGAATTTGCCACTGTTTAAAACAAGTTTCCAAATCAGCTTTTAGCCCCCAAGCACTTTGGTATCGTTCCTCTGGAGTTTTAGCTAACAACTTCATGATGATCTTGGATACCGTTAAGGGAATAGTAGGAATGAGTGTATGAGGCGGGTCTGCTTGTTGTGCAAGATGGCAATGAACCAGTTCTATTGGGTCAGTGGTTGCAAAGGGGAGTTGATGTGTTAGGAGTTCATAGAAGGTTGCACCAAGGGAATAAAAGTCACTGCGGTAATCTATTCCTCGATTCATTCTGCCAGTTTGTTCTGGTGCAATGTAGGCTAAAGTACCTTCTAGTTGATTTAAGTTACAAAGGGTTTGGTTTTCTTGGAATAAACGGGTAGAAATGCCGAAATCAATAATCTTCAGTTGTTTAGTTTCTGGATTATAGACAATATTGGATGGATTAATGTCTTTATGGATAATATTGGCTGCATGAATAGCAGCTAAACTTTCAGAGGTCTTAATGGCAATGATGAAAATTTCTTCTATACTAAACCTGCGTTCCGACATTAACAGTTTTAGGGATTTCCCGCCAAAATCCTCTAAGAACATAACTAGGCTATTTTCATATCGCTGTAAGTCGTAGGCTTTGATAATGCTATCTACGTTCAGATGTCGTATGATTTCATATTCCTGTTTATATCGAGTCAATTCTGAAGGAGTTGGGTAGTTCTCTTTCAGAATTTTAAGAATAATTGGTTGATTATCTCGCTTGAGATTAGCCCGATAGACTAGCGAATTATCACTTTCATATATCTTCTGACTAATGTGATATTCTGCTATCGCTCTCATACTAAGACTCCTAACTCACCAATCTCTTTCTTTCTGATTGTATGGTATGGCGTTTCTCGGAGTCATGAAGTTACAGCTTGATCTTAGATATTGCACTTAATTTGAAGATTTCTGTTCCCCCTTTTCCATTTTCTGTTGCCTAAAACCAGAGTGATAAATCTCGGTTACGGTGCTTGTCATAACCTCAAACCCATTTTTAGACTCTCTAGATAAAACCTGTGCCATCCATAGTTCGCAACTTTTACAGGCTGATCTATGTTCTAACTGGTTAAGGAGCAAATCTCGTCTAAGCTGCTTGAATAACTCCCCATGCCAAATCTCTTGTAATGTTTGTTGATTATAATCTCCTAAACTTTCAAGATTCTGATCAAAGCCCAATCTAAATAAGGTTTCAACACAGTAATAAATTCTGCCATCAGGTAAAACAGCCATTTCAGTAAAGGGAAACAGGCATGGCCAACGTCCCTGAGATTTTTTAAGATAGTGTTTTAGTGAAGCTTGTACAGTCTGGTTAGTTTTACCGAGGCGTGTATTATTTTCTTGATATTGGGCTACGTTATTGATAAATACGCCATCAGCTTTTGCAAGCCAACGTTCTCGGAATCTTTCTTCTTCATCTAATGTAACATTCTGATTTCTCACAAAAGATGTTCTTACATAACAGGGAATATCTAACTCATCCCGCAGCTTCAAAAAATTGAAGACATTTGTTTCAACTCGGTTGAGGTCAGCACCCCGAATTTTGAGATAGGTATCTGGATCTGCGGCATCAATGCTAATATCAATACTGGTTAAGCCTGCTTTCAATAACAACCTAGCTCGATTTTCATCTAGGAGTTGACCATTGGTCGTCAAATGAACTCCAGGAACCCCTTGCTGCCGACAAAGTTCGACAAATTTGACAAGGTTGGGGTGTAGCATTGGTTCTTCGACATTCCCAAGAATAATCATGATTTTTGCTTCTCCACAATCTTTGGCGAGACGCTCCATCATTTCCCAAGACATTGTTTTGTTGCTTTTAAAGAAGTCTGTTGTGTGAGTTAATTTCAGCGAAGTGCTGTGATAAGGACACATGACGCATTTGAGATTACAGGTATTGCTTACGACAACTCTGATATAGGATGGCTTTGCCGCTATTCCATAGAAATCACCAAAGTAATGTAGCTGCTCTTCAATATCAATTTGGGAAATTAGGGTAAATTGATTTAAAGCATCAAGGGTATTCTGCGCTATCTTGCCAGATTTCTGTAATAATTGCTTCTCAATATCTTCGTTATGATTTAACTTTTGAGGATACAAGTAGGCTAACGTAGGATAGGGTGGACATAAACCTAAGTCAGATGCAATTGGGATGAAAGGTCTGAAAGCTACCGCTTGCTCCCCAGATTTGATGGCGGTACAAAGTTTTTCTATACTTTTTGGATGTAAGGGGATATTATGGGGAGGAATTTCCAGTATCATGTCCCCCATTTCCCCCTCAAATTTAATTTGACTTGGTAACATTTTTTGGGGATCTTTAATAATCATAATTTTTACCTATTGATATCATCTATCTCTACCTTTCTCAGTGGCAATATCTATACAAAAACCCACAAGCAGTTCCTAGCTGTGGGTCAATCAATATTTAACTTCTAGCAATTTCCAACCTGGTGAGGTATGTTTTTAAAGCTGTTTCTTTTGCTAGAAAAGATTTAGGTGTATCTAAGTTGCTTAAGAAAACTTATGATAACGCTAAATCATAATTTTCCTAGCTTAGGGCTATAAGTTTCTAATGCCTTTCTTAAGTGGTAAAGGGTATAAGTTGGTTAGGAGGATATAGATCATTTTCATTTGAAATCCATCTTTCATAGATATCATTATCTACTCCAGGAGGGCGTATAGGAATTGGAATTATATATATATATTTCAACAGTGAATTTTCCTTTTCTATAACTATTTCAGGGTCAGTAAGTTTACCAAATTTTGTACCGCTAGTATCAATTTTAAATTCGTAACGTGCAAGATTATTTCCGTCTTCTAAGCCCAGTTCAGTAGAATTGAATATAGGAGAAAGGTATGTTTTTTCGTTACAAATACGATCTCGACCAAAGATTGTTATTAGCGCCTCAACAGATATTTCCGGTTTTTCTTCATTAATATGTAATCTGGGATCAGCTTTAAATAGGTCAATTAAAGATAGGCGAGGTAAAGATTGGTCAGTTAAAGATTGAGACGCGGGAAGCTTACTTTCGGTTTCAAATAGGTTAATTAAAGATTCAGACGGGGGATTCTCATCTGGTGTAGGACCACCAGGAACACCGGGACGACTTATATAGTTTGGAAAGAAACATTCGCTTAAAAGCTTTGCTATCTCCATTTTCTTTCTATCATTTTCTGTTGTTTTTGGGTTACGATCATATCGCCACCAAAATACAATGAGTTGAGAAATTATCTTACCCTGTAATAAAAAACGCTTGAAAAAATCTTCAGATTCTCTCCAATTTTGGGATTTCATTTCAATTTCCTATTTTCATAAATTTACTAAATGTTGAAGTGATGAAAAACCCTCAAATCACTCATCTCACAGAGAAATCATAACCAGTGATGCTCTTTAATTGGGTGCATTCTCAAATTCGATAACCTAGCGTGCAAGTGCGTTAAAGGAAAGCGATCGCATTCAAAATCAATATAAAGAAACAGAAATGTTTTTCAAAAACTGTTTAAGGCAATATTCCCTTATGGATGTAAGGAAAACTTGCGATTTCTTAGGGAAGGGTTAATAAATGACTAGGCAATTATGAAAAAATTAGGCTTTTAACTGTTAGTTAGAGAGAGTAAAACATTATCTCTAACTAATAGTTAAAATAATGAGCAATAAATAGCAAATTGCCTGTTATTGACATAAAATTACCATGATGAACTAATTTTGTCAATTATTTATGTTGAGTTCTGTGGGACTTACATCTCTATATGTTGCAGCAGCACGAGCCTATGAAACTGAGTATCGACAACGGCTATTTGTAGATACATACGCTCGGTCTTTTGCCGGTGACAGGGGGTTTGCACTGTTCTCAGATTTGAGGGCATTTTCTCCTGGGTTGTCAGCTAATGATCCACATCCTGGTATTTCTATTCGGACTCGTTTTTTTGATGATGCTTTACTGATGGCTGTCCATGAATTATCTCTCAAACAGGTTGTTATAGTAGCAGCCGGAATGGATGCCCGTGCTTTCCGCTTGCCCTGGATGGATGATGTTCAGCTATTTGAAGTAGATCGTCAAGAAATATTTCAATACAAAGAGCCTATCCTTCTAAATTTAAATGCTAGAGCAAAGTGTGTACGAAAGGTCGTAGTAACAGACTTGGAACAGGATTGGGCAAATGCTCTTACCAAAAATGGCTTTGACCGACATAAACCCGCAGCATTTCTGTTCGAGGGACTGATGTTTTACCTAAAACCTGCTACTGTGGCGACTGTGCTTGAGACACTACAAAGTCTTGCCTGTCCAGGTAGCTGGCTTGGGATGGACTTCGTTGAAGCAGAGCTTTTAAACTCTCCCTATGCACAACCATTTCTCTCTAAGCTCAGAAAACTGGGATGTCCTTGGCTTTTTGGTGTCTCCAATCCTGAGCAATTCATTTTGCAATATGGATGGCAGCCAAGGCAACCAAAGATTGTAGTTCTAGGAGAGGCAGAAGCAAACTACGCTCGTTGGGCTTCCCCTGTATCGAGTACAACCTCAAGTGTTTTTAATCACTATCTCGTTTCTGCCAGACGTATGAATTTCTGAGATGGGATAAGTTTAGTTTTAACCCACATTCCGCACTTCAGAATGTAGCATTTTATGCTACATTAGAACTCTCTGGCACGAGTAAATAAAAATACTCGTAAAATTCAAGTAAGACAGTATTAAGAATCAGCCAAAGGTTATTAAGTATACAGAAAATTGCGTAGGCGATTAATACTGGTTTCAAGCTTTTGAGAAAAGTTAATATATATTGTTTTATCGTGCCAAATTACTTAGATAGCAAAAGTGAGACAATTAAAAAAACTCAAAAATATTTGAGAGGTAAAAATGTCACCAACTTCAATTGCAGAAATTAAAAATATAGATCATCTCGGAATAGTAGCTGGGCTAATTGATGAAATAGGAATAGTTGAAACAATTAATTCCAAATTAGGAGTAGACTCCCGTGAGAAGATTACAGCAGGAGTATTGGTAAAAGCTGTTTTAATCAATGGATTAGGATTTGTATCAAGACCTTTATATTTATTCAAGCAGTTTTTTGATGATAAAGCAATTGAATTATTATTGGGAGAAGGTGTAGAAAGTAATTATCTCAACGACGATAAAATTGGAAGAGTCATGGATGATTTATATAAATATGGATTGAATAATTTATTTATAGAAATTGTCCTATCAGTAATTAAGAAATTTAAAATAGATACAAAATACTCACATTTAGATGCAACTTCATTTCATTTACACGGGAAGTATAAAAGAGAAATGAATCAAGAAAAAGAAGAAGAAATCACTAAAGAAAGACCAATATTCATAACCAAAGGATATTCTCGTGACCATAGACCAGATTTAAAGCAATGTGTTTTAGATTTAATCACGAGTAGTGATGGAGATATACCATTATTAATGAGAGCAGGAGATGGGAACGAAGCAGATAAAGCAGTATTTGGAAAAATCTTAATAGAATTTAAAAAACAAATAGTTTTTGACAGTATTATGGTCTGTGACAGCGCATTATATAGCCAAGAGAATCTCAAATTAATTGAGAATTTAAAATGGATAAGTCGAGTGCCGATGACGATTAAGAAAGCACAAGAATTAGTTCAGTCTGTAAATACAGAGGAGATGGAAGAGATAGAGGAGATAGAAACAGAAGAAAAGGAGATAGAAACGGAAGAAAAGAAGAAAAAGACATATCAAGATTTAGACGGATACAAGTGGAAAGAAGAAATAGTTAATTATGGTGGTATTAAACAAATTTGGCTAATAGTAGAAAGTCAAAAAAGAAAAGATAGCGATTTAGAAAAGCTAGATAAAAAGCTAATAAAAGAAAAAGATAAAGTTGAAAAGTTGCTTAAAGAGTTAAAAAGAGAAGATTTTGAAACTCCAGAGCAAGCACGATATAAACTAAAAGGTATCAATAAAAAGCTAAAATTCCATGAAATTAAAGAAGCTAATTTTATTGAAAGTAAATCAAAAAATAATAAAACTATTTATAAAATGGAAGGAGTAAGTTATGAAAAACCCGAAGAAATAGAAATACAAAGAAAGGAAGCTGGAAGGTTTATTTTAGCAACTAACCTAGTTAATGACGACGATAAATTAAAACCAGAAGAAATTATTACGACTTATAAAAATCAACAGTCTTGTGAACGAGGATTTAGATTTCTAAAAGACCCCTTGTTTTTTGCAGATAGTTTTTTTCTTGAAAACCCTGAAAGAATCGAAACTATGCTATTTTTAATGTCTTTATGTTTGCTAGTCTATAACCTTGGTCAAAGGGAACTGAGAAATAGCTTAAAAAGAATCAAAATCGGAATCAAGAATCAATTAGGAAAACTAACTTTATCTCCGACATTAAGATGGGTATTTCAATGTTTTCAAGGAATTCATTTTTTAATGTTAGATGGTCTTAATCAAATTGTTAATTTAACATCAGAACGTCATTTTATTTTGAGTTGTCTGCCCTCATCTTGTCAAAAATATTATTTACTTTCTTAACTTAAACAAGATTTGGACAGGAAATAAAAATTTATTGAAATTTCAAGGAGCAGTAATTGCTCCTCAAATTTTTAGTGCTTACGTAATCTATTTTATGGGTCAATCTTTTTGTCTTTGATTATTTATTTTTAAAAGTATATTCATTCAGCATTCTATTTCTTCATCATCCTGACTTTTTACTTTTTCCTTACTTGTAATCTTTTTGTACTTCAAATTGAAGTGCGGAATGTGGGTTTTAATTTTTACATCCACATCGGGAAAGGATTAAGTTCATCTTCTGTTAAGGTTTCTTTCAACCAACCCATTTTGACCGGAATATTATATAATCTCCCTGCACCTAACCGACTCCACCAGTGCCTCATCCCCGGAACAATTACCTTAGCTACTCTTAGTCCAATATCAGGACGAGTTTGATCTAAAAGCAGCATTTCCATACCGTTTTTCTCAACAATTTGTTGACACAACTGAATATCTTCTAAAAGATTATCACTGGCGATTTGAGGATAATTCACAGCGATTTTAGCAGCAACTCGCTCATCGGGAACTAGATAAGATTGATTTTTCAAAGTCGCAGTTGTCCACCAGTCTATAGCCAAGGGATCGGCTGATGGAGGATATTGGGTATTGCCATCGGCTTGTGTTAATAAAACGTTGGGCAAAATTTGGTTAACTTCCGTTAAGGCCCGACTAATAGCAATCTTGGCATCAAAATGAGCGCCATAACCCAAAACAATATCTTCTACTTCGCGATCGCTTCTGCGACTAACAGCAGCAAAAACTGGAATATTGAGATCGCTGGTAATATCTAAAACCCAAAGTTCCCGATTAATAGTTTGATAATATTGCTTCAGGCTTTGAAAATAAGGCTCGTCGAAACTATCTAAATGCACTTGCGGCTTTTGCAGGGAGTTATACCACCATAAGGCGACAGCATCACGCTCTACTAACTCCATAAACCCTTGCAGAATAGCTTCTTCAAGAGTATTACCTGCGGCACACCCATTGGAATCAGCCCAACAGTCGGGTTTATAATCCGGTTGATAGCCATAATAACAGTAAGCCGTTGGCAGATACTTAAATTCCGCGTTGGTTAAAGACCAAACAGGAGTCCAGTCAATTTCTCTTTCCTCATCAAATGGTTCTGGAACCTTTTGAAACCAGCCTTGATATGAACTGTTCCACTGCTCTCTATTTTGATATTGTTGTTGACTAAAGTTCATGCAAGCATTGGGGTGAATCGCTTTATGCCCTATTTGTTGGTAACTGCCTTTTTCTCTAATTTCATCCCCTTGAAACACCCCAGAATATCGCTCGATCGCTTCACAGAAACCGCTAGCTCTAGCTTGGGAATCAGTCCTACCTTTCCCTGCGCTTCTTCCCCCTAAATTTTGGCGCAAGCCGTTGAAATCGTCAAAAATACTGTGAAAATGATGTTTAGCAATGTAGTTATGAGTTAATCCATTCCCAGGAATTTTATTCAGTTCTCGCACAACCCCAGTAATGGGGCTAATATGATGTTGATATTTCCTGAGAGTTTCTTGTGGCGAACAAACACGGTGTCCTCCATCGACAATAAAGGTTTTCTGGCGGTGTTCTAAAATAAGAGGTAGAGGGTTTTTGGTTAACCCATTTACCATCTCTCCACAACTAGAACATTGAGGACGCTTCACCCAGCCATGATTTTGAGTTTGCAGTGCGATCGTATCGTAAGTGATTAGATTGCTTTCTAATTGTTTATTTTCCCCTTGCACAATCCATTTAAACACCTCTGTGGCTGCCATTCCTAATGCAGTTTGTACAGTAGATGCCAAAAATCCTAAAGGAGGAGCTAAAGATGGATAAATGGGCTTGTTTCTCTGAATAAATCCTTCAATTGGTCTATTATCTCGTAAACGCTTGGCTAAACATTCCCAACACCCAGTTTTTTTAGGATCTAATAAAGGGCCGAGCCAGACTATTGTTCCCAATGGTTTAACTAATATCCAGGGAGATTGCGATTTTAAAGCTTCTTGATTGAACTTATCTAGCTCAGGATTGAGATAATCATCGGTTAAAACTACTGTCAAATCACCTTTGTCTGCTACTTGAATTTGGAGAGACTCAAGCACAGCAATCAAGTCAGATGCAGCAACCGAACCTAATGCTTTTACTGCTACTCTAGTTGAGCGCAATCGTTGATGGGCTATGGTGGGAGTGATATTGAGATGATAACAAAAAATCTTTAAATGCGATGGCAAAGAGTGATCTGGTTTGACAAGATAACCCTTTTGTTCCATTTGGTACAAAGCATATTGGGCTTTAATACTGACATTGAGAACTTCTTGAAAAAAGGTAGCAGCTTCCTCAAAAGATTTTGGATCTTGCAGTAGCGACTGTTGAATGGTATCAATAATTTCATCAATACTTAGATTGCTATCGATTAAAGCAGCTAAACTACAAGAAAGCTGATCACTTAGCCAAATTGTCTCCCTCTCTGATAACAAAAATACTTGTTCGGGTTCTATAGTTGCAACAGAATAATAGGGGTTGAACTGTGGTTTATCTAGCATAGTTTTTATTCATTTATTGGGACTCATATTTAATTTTTGAAAAAACTCAGTACACCTTAATTTTTTGTAATCATTTTGGGTTGTGCTTTTTACCTCTTGTCTGTGTACGCAAACAATTTCAAGAATCAAACCGGATTCCTATATTTGACATCGCTAGTAACAGTAAATTAAAAAGTTTTTTCAAATAGCGATCGCTAATCATACTTATTGCTTTTTTGTTACCTTCAGCAGAGAATAATCCTCAACACCTATTTTTACGTTTATTTTCAACAAAGGGATTTAGATGACAAAAGAAATATGCGTTCGCCCTTGGCGTTGGCGCAGCCATCGCTCAATTCTTTATTTTATTTAGCATTCAAAGTTTGGGCTATATTTTTCTCTCCTCGTAGTAACAAAAGAAGGCTTATACCAATTTAATATAAAGCTGCTTAAAAGCTTGTAAATAAACTTATAGCAGAAAATAGATATTATCTACTCATTATGTAAATTGATCGAAAAATTGTTGTATGTAATACATACATTAGGCTATGGCTATGCGTAAATTTTGTAGAAAAGAAAATAGTTTTTTTTGAGTGTTGTTTTCAATAACTTCCAAAGCCTCTCTGTGACTTGAACCATATTTTGTCCAAATGGTCACGATATACTTCTTCTTCACTTAGGACAGGATATGCTTCAAAATTATAAATGGAGTTGAAAAACTTTAAAGCTTAATTACAGCAAGCAATACGGGCTTTATAGTTCAGTTGTACGTGTTCATGAGCGAGAGCAATAAAAACCAAGATATCGAGCGATAGCGAAGCGCCGACCTGTCGGTTCGCTTAGTCACTCAATTTTTGACCAAACATGTTTTTGAACCATATTGTGGGCGTTTTGAATCATATTTTGACCGAAAATTTCAAATTTTCGACGAAGTTAGTGTGTCTTGCTCTGCATTTTTTACCAAGTCCAAAAATAAAACTTTTGGTCACGATATGGTTCTCATTTGAAACACGCGGTCATAATTTGATTCATAATTACATATCAAATATTGGCTCAAAACCTTGATTTGACGTGAATTGTTGGTCACGATATGGTTCACAATTTGGTCATGCGAGGGGTAAAATCACACTCTCGCTCCGGTTAAATTAAGGAAAACGTGTTGGTTGAAGCTCTTGAACAATATTTTCTGGACATAGACAAAAGTATGACAATTCAAAGACGCAAGCACAGATTGAAGGTTTGAGTGTACATAATACTTAATTAGACAAAAATGTATTACATTCGCCAATAGTATCCATTAAGGTTGTCACGTAAAACTGCCGATACAACTTACAGCTTGGTATTACTTTATTTCCTAACTGTTTAATCAGCCCCATACTGCTTAACTTGTAAGCCACGATAGCCTCTAATTCTACTGGCTCAGTGGTACACATGACACAATTAAGGGATTTGGCTAATTCCGGCCGTTCTTGCAGTATTACCAAATGGTGTTGCAGGTGATGAGAATAAATTCCGGTGGCAGTTGGGGCAGTTTCCAGCAGATGCTCCAGAGTTATCTCCCTTTGACTAAGATGATAGATAGCAGTGTGTACTAGTGAGGGATGTCCCCCAATCATATCCATCAGTTGCCTAGCTTCATCACCATCTGACCAGTCAAGTTTGTAGCGTTGAGCTAACTGCTGCACCTCCTCCTTACTAAAAGCATTTAGCTGAATCGGCAGCCCTACATTAAAAGGGGATTGGTTAAGTTGAAGGGGAACGTAAATCTCCGTCGAGTGAACCACAATCAAGCGGAGCTTTTGCCAAATCGGCAATGTTTTGGCTTCTTCGTACCATGATCGCAACAAGGGTAAAAAATCTTTTGCCACTTGAGGATGCTCAAAAATTTGATTTACCTCATCTAACGCCAAAACGAGGGGAGTCTCAATTGATTTTAGTAGATACTCTTCAAAGTAGGAAGTACAGCTAATTTTGCTCCCCAGATCCTCATCCCAATATTCATCTAGCTTCGCTTCTAGCTGGAGCTGACGTGCAATGTTGGCACACAGCCAACGCAAAAATTGATTCAAATCACTCAAAATAACCTGATCAACTTGCTCCAGGTTCAAGCTGACAGTGCGGTAGCCCTGGCGTTTAGCAGAGTCAAGAATTCTCATTAACAGAGAAGTTTTGCCCATCTCTCTGGGTGCTTTAATCCGTACTAAGGCTCCTGGTTTTCTTATTTCTTGATAAACTTGCTCTTCAAGAGGAGCGCGTTCTAGGTAAAAAGGGGAAGCCAGAGGAACTGAGCCATTGGGATAGCGGGGCGAGGTATCCTGGTTTGCATCACTCAACTCAGAAATTTTAGGATTTTTATCTATAGTCTGGGATGAAACCTCAAAATCCAGATTTGCAATTTCTCTCCAGTCAAGTGTCAATTTCTGACAAAGTTCTTCAAAAGTCACATAGTCAACAGGCTTACCAGTCAGGAAGTTGCTGACTGTAGCTAGAGCGAATCCTGCATCTTCAGCTAAAGAGCGTTGGCTGGGAAAGCCGTTACGTATAAGTGCAAGTTTGGCTTTGTCAAGATAATTCTGCTTAACTCTAAGTGATCTGGGCATAAAGAATTTTATGACAACTATATGGATTGTACCAGTAACACAATAAAAGTCAGTCACAAGTCAGTAATTCTCAGGCGATAAGTCAGTATGCGGTGGGATTTAATGAATATATCAGGTTCAAAGCAAAGGGAAGTAAATATAAGTAAATACAAGTATAAGAATGTAAATATTTGTAGTTGGGATAAGGCAGAGAGAAGAGTATTTTACACTAGTTAAACTTTTTGTTTCTTCAGTTCCTTTTATGGTTAATAAACATTAAATACAATGTGATCAACGGCTATATCTTTTGTTCAGAGAGCTTTTAAACACATTATTTTAATGCCCTTGTACAACTGGATTTACACTAACTTAATAAGAATTAATGGTTGAAAATACTGTCTTTTTAATGCTTCTAACTAGTTAAATTTGTTTTTTCACCATAAAAATATCGGAAGAACAAACTTTTTTATACTGCGAGCGGTTAGATGTTCGCGATTAGCTAAAGCCTTAATAATCAACACTAATTGCGATTTCAGAAGTTTAATTTCTAGCCATTCTTAGTATAATATAGTTTTGTTTTTTCCCAGCACCTTACTGCTCCTTAAGTATTTTCGAGAATGCACTCTAAATATACGGGTTTGCAAGTAATGAAATCTAATCAGGATATAAACTTATTAAATATTAGGATATAGAATGCTCAATATTTTAATAAATGATGCTAGTAGTGAAACCCAAAATCTATTAATTAAATGCTTAAAAAAAGCAGGTTTTGAGATAATGATAGCGGAGAAAGATTTTGTGAAGGTTCATCTCATCCATGAGAAATTCCCTATTATCACTGAGAGTAAAACATCAAATAGTCAAGACTTTGTATTTCCATCCATTCTAAAACTGCATAAGGTCTTTGAGTTCATTGAATTGAATTATCATCAAAGTATTAGACTAAAAGAAGTAGCTCAAGCAGTTGGTTATTCCTCAGCTTATTTAACCGACTTAGTGCGAAGACTTACCGGGAAAACTGTCAATAATTGGATTATTGAGCGCCGACTAGCATCTGCAAGCTCCTTACTTTTAGAAACTAATGATTCCGTTGAAGAGATTGCTTTAAAAATAGGCTATCAAAATATCAATCATTTCTACTGTCAGTTTCGTGATTACTATAAAAATACTCCCCGTGCTTGGAGAGAGACACAGCGTTCTCATGCATTGTTATAACGGCATCAAAATATTACCTAAGTAGTTGTGCAAAATTAATTAGACATTCCGAAAACCTGAGAATATTGGCATTGCTTCGTTCCTAGCAATGACAATATATAATTAATTTTGCCTATGCACTTATTAACTGCTAATTAATCAACTAATATGGTTCTTCATTACTTGTTATGCTAAAAATGCTTATAAAATAGCTCATATTCCTTACGGGGCAAGAAAGATAGCTTTTAAACTTGGATTTTGAGCTTTTGGAATAAAATTAAGGTTAAAACTACCCAAAAGCTTTCCTATTCAAGGTAAATCCCGAATTATTGTTTCAATTTCAGCATAACACCTATGGAAGAGCCACTAATATATTATCTCAATGCGATACTAGATTATGTTATTTACTAATCTAGTATTTTTTATTTAAAGATTTATGGAAATCATCAACTCTCAAAATGAGGGGACGCTTAGAAAATATTAAATATTTGAGTTACATTTTGAGAAGAATCTAAAAATACTGAATATTTCATTATAATTTTATCGAAAAATAATTAATTATCAAGCCTATTTGCTCAAGATAATATATGTATATGGAAAAGAAAAGAGCGTTAGCAAACAAACTAAAAAACTCTTTTTACATCTGGAAAATTAAAGATTATTTCTCTGATTCTTCACTAAAAACTTTCCTTCAACTTCTGTTCAAGATTTAAGCACAATAAAGGAGATATTTCAATGTTTGGAATTCCTTGGCATAAGTTACCTACTCCCCTTGGATTATTAAAAGTAGTTCAATTTCGCGGTCGATTGCGTAAGAATAACCTTCAGGATACGTCGCAATTGGCGGATACTACTAAGCTACCTGAAACGATGAAGTGTCCTTATCATAATTATTTGAAGGCTCGCACTCCTGATGGTAGCTATAATGACCTCAAGCATCCAGAAATGGGGATGGTGGGAACTCGCTTTGGACGCAACATACCTTTGGAAGATGTCAAAGTTGATGAAGCAAATTTGCTAACGCCTAATCCTCGGACTGTTAGTCGGATGCTGTTGGCCAGAGAGGAATTTCAGCCTGCGACTATTCTCAATTTGCTTGCGGCTGCGTGGATTCAATTTCAAACGCATGACTGGTTTAGCCACGGTAATAACCAGCCAGATAACAAATTCCAGATTCCTATTGATGCGGATGATTCTTGGCCGCAAGAACACCGTCCAATGGAAGTGAGTAGAACTTTAGAAGACCCTACTCGTTCTGGAGATACTAAAAATCCTGCTACTTTTATTAACCACTGTACTCATTGGTGGGATGGTTCACAGGTTTACGGTAACGATAAGAAAACTATTGAAGAAGTTCGCTCCCGTGTCAATGGGAAGATGCGGTTAGAGGAAGACGGTTTTTTACCACTGGACCCAAAATTAGGAATTGACAAAGTAGGCTTTCCTGGTGCTTGGTGGGTAGGGTTAAGTATGCTGCATACCCTATTTGTTAAAGAACACAATACTATCTGTGACCATTTGAGCAAATTATATCCTGAGTGGAAGGATGATGAACTTTTTGACCATGCGCGGTTAATTAATGCTGCTTTGATGGCTAAAATTCATACAGTTGAATGGACTCCTGCTATTCTTCCCCATCCTGTGACTGATATTGCTTTAAATGCTAACTGGTGGGGAATATTAGGGCAACAAGTTAAAGACACTGTAGGACATATTGGTGATAGCGAGTTGCTGAGTGGAATCATCGGTTCGCCAACAGACCACCATGCTGCTCCTTATTATTTGACAGAAGAATTTGTGTCTGTATATCGGATGCACGCTTTAATTCCGGATGATTTCGATTTCTATTCGCTTAAAACCCGTAAATTACTCCATAAAAAATCTTTTCCTGAAGTCGCTGGTAGTAAAACTCGCGCTTTCATGGAAGAAGTTCAAATGTCCGATTTGTTTTACTCTTTTGGAATTTCCCACCCTGGGGCTGTTCGGTTACATAACTATCCCAAGTTTTTACGCCAACTGACCGGGGAACTCACGGGCGATCCAAATGGTGCTTTTGATTTGGCTGCTGTTGATATCCTACGCGATCGCGAACGAGGTGTTCCCCGTTATAATCGTTTCCGGGAGTTAATAGGTCGGGGTAAAGTTAAGAGTTTTGAGGAGATTACCAGTAATAAGCAATGGGCTAAGGAATTACGCGAAGTTTATAACAACAATATAGACAGTGTAGATCTAATGGTTGGTCTATATGCTGAGGATATCCCTGAGAAGTTTGGATTTAGCGATACTGCTTTCCGCGTGTTTATCCTTATGGCTTCTCGAAGACTAAAGAGCGACCGCTTCTTTACTAAGGATTATACGGCGGAGGTTTACACTCAGTTTGGTTTAGATTGGATTGATAGAAACAACTTAGTAACTGTTTTGAAACGTCACCATCCTGAATTAGCACCCGTTTTAGTTAATGTGACTAATGGTTTTAAGCCTTGGAAATAGTTAGCTTAGGACACGAAGAAGTAGGGGAATATTTTAATATTTAATATTTTACTCCTCTGTACGGGACAAAAGCTTGCAAAGTGTTAGAGGAAAAGGGTTTCATAAAAAATAAGAAATAAAAATAGCATGAAACCCTTATGAATCAGGTTAATCTAATACGGGAAAAATTACGACCACACTTGGGATGGCATGGAGCAAGATTAAGCTTTCTAGCAGGGTTTCTAATCGCGCTATTACGGGTTAGAACAGTAAATTTGAGCGATTTGGCAGCAGCATTTACAGGAAAAGCACTCCAGGATTCGCATTACAAGCGGTTACAAAGGTTTTTTAGAAATTTCGAGATAGATTATTCTGCGATCACTCACACAGTAGTCAATTTGATGAATATTCCTCAACCGTGGATACTCTCGATTGACCGTACCGAGTGGAAGTTTGGTGAGCCACTCCGTTGCGGGGGTTCCCCCCGTTGAAGGAAGTGGCGAACCCGCAAGGGTAAAACAACATTTAATATCCTAATGTTGGGAATAGTGCATCAAGGGATTGCATTTCCAGTTGTATGGTGTTTGTTGGATAAGCGAGGTAATTCTAACACATGTGAGAGAATGCAGCTATTTCAACGGTTTTAGGACTTACGCACTGTACAAAAGGCTATGTTGTGTATCAACGTAAATACGTTGTTTCAGGCTTTTGTAAATTACCCTTTCTTGGTTGCGATATGCCTTCGGCATTAAGCTCCGCTTATCGCATGGTGCGGAACAGAAAAATCAAGCTCAAAGCGTGGAAACCTATACCCCTATTTTGATTTTTCTGTCAATGCGTAAGTCCTAGGTTTTTAGAATATTTTCCCGAACAGAAAATCGATCATTTGAGCGCAGATAGGGAATTTGTCGGTCAAGATTGGCTTTGTTATCTGCTTGCAAACCCCAGTACTCAAAACTGTATTTCAAGACTTGCAACCAGGACAAACTAAAGTTTTACGTCGTCAGAGACGATTATGGGGACTTTGGCTATACGTTGCAGCTTTACGTCTTGAAGGATGGTTCTTTACTTGTTGTCGCCACTCAAACTGCTCCAAATAAAGCGATCACAGATTATGCTCATCGTTGGGGTATTGAGACATTATTCGGTATTTTCAAGACAAGGGGTTTTTGCCTCGAATCTAACCATCTTCAAGATTCTGAGCGTTTGAGTAAACTGATTGCTATTTTAACTTTAGCCTTATGTTGGGCTGTTTTAATTGGGGAATGGTTACATCAAAATAAGCCTCTTATGCTTAAAAGCACGGTCGTCGTAGTAAAAGTATTTTTCGTTATGGCTTAGATTTTCTTCGTTCTATTGTTCTCAATCTGTGACTCTAAAATGGGTAATTTTATTTATGTTATAAAATTTTTGTCCTGTACTTAGATTTCACTCTCCTACTTCCTCACAAAAGTCAACTATTGTTATAAAAACATCAAATTCAATCAAACAATGAAAGACTTAAATTCGATTCGTAAATATTGGCATAACGCTCAAGATAATGGTTCTTTACCTGAAGATTATCAATCCTGGAAAGCTCATAGAAAGCAAGAATTTTTGTGGAATGAAAAAATTATCAAATCTAAATATGACGAACTTCCTCCCTTAAAGAAAATAGATATTTTGGGTTTATTTTCAACCGCATTAAAATCAAAGATGGGTCGTCAATCCGACGAAGTAGAGGCAAATTGGAAAAAAACAATACACGCCCACGGGAGTGTAGCTAAAATTAAATTAGTCCCGACAGAAAATACATTCACAGGTTTATTTAAAGGTGCGTCATACGGACTTTTACGATTATCCGTAACAGGAGACCCAGCAGATAGAGGATTTGCTCCTGGTCTTGCACTCAAATTATTAGTCGATGGTCATCCTTCAGGTAACTTCTCAGCTTTAGTCTCTTTAACAGGACAAGGTAAAAATTATAATTTATTTGCGAACGAACTTTCAAATATTGTTCCAGTTGTTAAAGAAGTTGGACCAATTTTGATTAACTTAATTTTTAGTCGAGTTACAAAATATCCAACGAAGCTGTATTTAGAAGACTTAGCAGAAATTAATCAACAAGGGGAAAAAGAGAGTAAACCTTATTATCCTACACAGATTTTTCTCGTTCCCAATCCAAAGATTCAATTTCCCGAAACACCGCACGACTTTAGAAATGACCTTGCGACAATACCAGCGGGAACATTTTTATTTTCCATTTATGGTGTTGATTCTGAAGCGATGAAACAAATGAACCCAACAGAGTTAAGACAACAAGCTCAACTAATTGGGTTTATTGAAACAACATCAGAATTTGTATCATCATTTTACGGTGATAGCCAACTATTTTTTAGACATCAGCGTTTCCGCAATCGGTAATTAATAGTAGATAACAGGATTTACGCGGTTCGATTATTCCGTAACTTCTGCGTAAGTCCTAGATAAATTTAGTTCTAAACTTGATTGGATTAAGGTAATATGCAAATGTTAGAAAATCTAGAATTTGATTATATCGTTGTTGGTTCCGGTGCTGGGGGTGGTCCTTTAGCAGCAAATTTAGCTTCTTCAGGTTATAAAGTTTTGCTATTAGAAGCAGGTGGAGACCCCTTGCGCGACGAACAGGGCAAAGAACGCGAACGCTATACTTACTCAGTACCAGCTTTCCACGCTCGGTCAACAGAAGACGAGGATTTAAGGTGGGATTTCTTTGTCAAGCACTATTCTAATGAAGAACAACAACGCCGCGATTTAAAGTATGACAAACAATATCAAGGTATTTTATATCCCAGAGCCGGCACTCTTGGTGGATGTACTGCCCATAATGCAATGATTACAGTGTATCCCCACAACAGTGACTGGGATAAAATTGCCAGCATCACTGGCGACTCTTCATGGCGCAGCGAGAATATGCGAAAATATTTTGAGAGATTGGAACGCTGCGAGTATATTGACCGCCCAATTAATCCCAACGAAAACCCCACCCGTCACGGTTTTGATGGATGGCTAACGACTAATCGCGCCGATTTCAAGTTATTAACTGGCGATTGGCAGTTATTGAGTGTAATTATCAAGGCTGCTTTAACCACATTCCAAGAAAAGCGTAAAAATCCCTTAAGTCTGGTTTATAACTTATTCGATAGATTCTTTGATAATCTCAAAACTTTTTTCAGAGGTAGAAACGAAGACTCACTGGATTTTGTCGATGAACTTTTAGACCCTAATGATTGGGAAGTCGCGCAAAAAAGTTCTGAAGGTGTGTTTTTCATTCCCCTTGCTATCAACGGTGGTAAGCGCAACGGTACAAGAGAATATATCCGGAAAGTTGAAAGCCAGTTTCCTGACCGATTAATTATTAAAACCCATGCATTCGTTACCCAAGTCTTGTTTGGCGATAGCAATACTGCAATTGGCGTAGAGTACCTGGAGGGAAAACATATATACAGAGCTGACCCGAAAGCCGATACAGAAAATAACCCCCAAACGATACGCAGGGTATATATAAAAAGAGAAGTAATTCTTTCTGGTGGTGCTTTCAATACCCCTCAATTACTTAAACTATCTGGGATTGGACCGAAAGAAGAACTATCCGAATTAGGAATCGAAGTCCGCGTAGACCTCCCAGGAGTTGGTGCTAATTTGCAGGACCGCTATGAAGTTGGTGTGGTAAGTCAAATGAATGAAGATTTCCCTATCTTGGAAAATTGTACATTTAAAGAACCACAACCTGGTGAGGAAATAACTGACTCCTGTCTTCTCCAATGGAAAGCGACTAAATCTGGTGTGTACGCAACCAATGGAGCGGTAGTAGGTATTATTAAAAAGTCCCACGAACAGAGAAAAGACCCAGACTTGTTTATTTTTGGGTTGCCAGCATTCTTTAAAGGTTATTTTCTCAAATATTCAGAAGAAATTAGTAAAGCACAGAATATTTTTACTTGGGCGATTCTGAAAGCTCATACAAACAATACAGCAGGTACGGTAACTTTAAAAACAGCAGACCCTCGAGATGTCCCGGTAATTAATTTCCGTTACTTTGATGAAGGAAATGATGTCAAGCAAGAAGATTTGCAGTCTGTTGTTAAGGGAGTTGAGTTTGTCAGACGCATTACCAATAAAAGTAAGCTGTTTACAAAAGCCGAGTTACTACCTGGGAAAATTATTGACGAACCAGAGGAAATTAAGCAATTTGTAAAAGATGAAGCTTGGGGACACCACGCTTGCGGAACCTGTAAAATTGGACGCAAAGAAGACAGAATGGCTGTTTTGGATAGCAATTTTAGAGTATATGGAACGCAGAATTTGCGCGTAGTTGATGCGTCTGTTTTTCCTTATATTCCCGGCTTCTTTATTGTTACAGCTATTTACATGGTTAGTGAAAAAGCGAGTGATGTTATTATTAAGCACGCTCAAGGTAATTGATTTATTTAACTGAAGTCCGAGCGAAGAACATACTTGAAATCAAAAAAGATAAAAAGAAATTTATGCAAGATAAATCTCCTGCTTTTGAAATTGGTTTAGTTATGGCTGGTGCAGTTTCTGCTGGTGCTTATAGCTCAGGTGTTATTGATTTTTTAATTGAGGCTCTTGATAATTGGTATCAAGAGAAACAAATGCAACAGCAACTGCACGGCGAGGATTATTCTCAATGGGAAATTCCTTGCCATGATGTTATTATCAAAGCTATTTCTGGAACTTCTGCTGGTGGAATTACCGCTGCTATAACTGCTGCTTCTTTGTTTGATGACATTACACCTGTTACCCAATATCCAGGGGAGAAACCTGTAAATAATAAGTTCTACGAGGCTTGGGTACAAAAAATTGATATTTCTGAATTCTTGAAGACTAAGGATTTAGCCGATCCTAAAGCTCAATTCTTATCAGTTTTAGACTCTAGCATTCTTGATGCTATTGGTAAGGATGTTATTCATAGTGTTATTAATAACAAAAGCGCATTAAAAAAACGACCTTATTTCGCTGACCCACTTCAAGTTTATATGTGTGTCACCAATCTGCGTGGTGTTCCTTATACAATATCAACACAAGGAGCAGACCCTGGTATTAAAGGGCATAAAATGGTTCTCCATGCAGATTACATGCATTTTGCTTTAGGGACAAATACTGAAATTGTTGGTAATGCAATCGCTCTCAATCCAGATGGTAGTGATGCAAGTAAATGGCAACTAATGGTTCAATCAGCTTTAGCCAGCAGTGCGTTCCCAGGTGCTTTAGCGGCTCGTGATTTAGTAAGAGTTAGTACTGAGGAATACGAAAAGCGCTTGTGGAAAGTACCTACTTCGATTTCAACGTGTCAATATTACTCATATCGCTCTATTAGCCCAGATATATCATCAGTCGATACAGGTTCTTACCAATTCCTTGCAGTTGATGGGGGTTCACTTAACAACGAACCAATAGAACTTGTACGCTCGCATTTACAAGTTGATGAACAGCATAACTCTCGAGATCCACAACAAGCAAAATGGGCTACTGTTTTAATCGATCCTTTCCCTGATGATGTAGCAGCTGTAAATCCTGACACTAATTTACCCAGTATCATGTTGCGGTTGTTCTACGCTCTCATGGCTAATGCTCGGTTCAAACCTGAAGAATTAATTTTAGCTCAAGATGAAAATATCTACAGCCGTTTTTTAATTAGCCCCGTTAGAGAAAGCGATCGCTTAAAACCGTTAGCTTCTGGTAGTCTGCGTGCTTTTGGTGGTTTCCTGCACCCGAGTTTTCGCCACCACGACTATATACTTGGCCGCCGTAATTGCCAAAAGTTCCTCAAAGAATATTTTGTTTTATCAGCCTCTAACCCGCTATTTAATTCCTGGTCCCCAACACTAAAGAATAATCCAAAATGGCAAGTTTTCAAACAGAATAAAGATGAATCTTACTTTTTGCCAATTATTCCTCTAGTTGGTTCAGCAGAAAAAGAAATTGCCCTACCAGAGTGGCCAAGATATCCAAAAGAACAACTTAATTCCCTAGAAAAACAAATAAAAACTCGCTCGCAGGATATTTTTTCTCACCTTAACAATCACTTAGTTAACGATTGGTTACTCCACAATACCTTGAATTTACTCTGGAATTTTAAGCAAGGAATGTTAATCAAAAGAATACGAGCTTATATCGAAGACGAGTTAAAAAAGCGCGGACAACTATAATTCTTTGACTTGTATTTCTCTATATTTATTAGGAGCATTTTACCATGTTCGCCATTCTTATCGTCACCTTCTTCCTTGGAATTGTATCAGGTTTACGAGCATTTACGCCAATCGCAGCCCTTTTGATAACTCGCGGTGGTATTGTTGGTATTCTCTGTGCGATTGCTGCTTTTGCCGAATTGATCGGCGACAAGCTACCGTTCATACCTTCCCGCACAAGTTTACCTGCTCTTAGTTTACGTCTCTTTAGTGGTGCGTTTGTGGGGTCAAGTTTTTCTGGGAGACACGGTGCATCTCCTATCTTTGGTGGGATTCTTGGTGTTATCGGTTCACTAATAGGTACTTATGGGGGTCGTGCTGTACGGGTTGCTGCGATCGCTAAAATTGGTAATTTCCCATCTGCGATTCTTGAGGATGCGATCGCTGTTGGTTTGGCGGCATTTATCGTTACACGTTTTTGATCGGAATAGCTGAATCCGGGATAAACCTCGTCCATTACGACAATACCTTATCTACAGTACTTTATAGGGATGTCAAGCTATAGTAATGTTACCCCATTTAATGCATCAATGTTAGTTCATTTTCGTTCAAGAATAAATGTAGATTTGGTAAATAAAGTAAATAAGAGAATGGTTTTGAAGATGGAAGAAATGACATCTTTTCAACAGGAATCAGCAGCGAGTAAGATAGATATAGAGGATGTAAAAAAAGGATATTCAGAAGAAATCGAAAACAATGGGAAATTAATACTAGATGCGAGTTTTACACCGGGAGATATTAGTTATCCCAGAGATATAGAACTACTCAACCAAGCAAGAAAACAAATAGAAATAATCATATATAGACTGTATAAGCAACTGAAAGGCAGAGTAAAAAACAAACCGAGAACATATCGTCAAGTTGCTAGAAAAAATATTTAAAAATCGTAAAAAAACGTCGATTTTTGAATAAAGAGAGAAGAAAATAAATAAACAACTGAGATATATCAAAATAAATTTAGCTTATACTGATGAGTTAATCATCTGGGGAGGGAGTCTAGAAAAGTTAAGTAAAAGAGAATATAAAATGTTGTTGGTAGTTGGAGAAGTTTATCGCCAACAACTATGTTTGTACGAAGAGAATAAAACAAGTATAGACGACTGAATAGTAAGCATAAGCCAGCCACATATTCGCCCGATATTCAGAGGCAAAGCCGGCAAAAAGGTAGAATTTGGGGCGAAAAATCTGCAAGTTTTTTTAATGGTTATGTATTTTTAGATAAAATCAGTTGGGATAATTTTAATGAATCAGGAGAGGGAGCATCTCACCTTTGCAAAAACATGTGTAAATCAGGGAAGATAGTTACATTCTACAAGTACATCTACTATGACTCCTGAAGACTGCCAACGTCTGGAAGCCTGTTTGCTTGAAGCAGCAGAAATTCTTTATCGAAACACTCAAACTGAAGAACTGACAAGCTTTGAGAGTTTAGAAAAAGCTGTACACGGAGTTTTTTCAAAAATCAAATAGGATTCCTATATGAAGCTACATATAGTTGCTGAAAAGTAAATAATATAGAATACTATTTGATTTGGAAAAAACCTACTCATATCTCCGACTTATTTAATAAGTTGGAGATTTTGATTTTTATTCATGACTTACGCAAGCACTATTTGTCATTACAATCGAAACGTAGTTCAGGAAAGCAATACCAGAGTTTCTGATATTACCCTGCGGGAAGCCGCTGCGCGTAGACGCGCAGATCATAATGACGCAAAATCGTAGTTATTGTGTAAGTCTTATTATTATCTAAAAATAATGAATTATTATTGTTTCTTGCCGAAAAATAGTTAATTAGCAATCTGATTTCACCAAGATAATATATGTATATAGAAGGCAAAGAAGGTTAGCGAATCAGCTCCTCTTCCTTAAATATCTTAAAGCTTACCAAAATATTTTTTTCAGCCGTAACTTCAGTTTCAATAAAAATAAAAGGAGAAAATGATCATGAATACACATCCTAATGGTGTATGGATTTGGAATTTGTTAGAACTCGAAAATAACTACCTTGACAGCTTAGTTAAATGTCAGGTAAAGCGAGTCTACCTCAAAGTTTTTGATGGTAAAAGTAGACCAATGTTTTGGAGCCATCAATGTTCTCCAGAAATAATTAAGGAATTCACATCTCGCGGTGTCGAAGTTTACGGATGGGGATATCATTACGGAACTGATAATATCGTTGAACAGATATCAGCAGTAAAGCAAGCTCTTGATTGCAAATTGGATGGCTATATCCTTGATTTGGAAAAGGAAGTTGAAGACAACACCACTCACATTTATGTAGACAAACTTCTGTTTGAGCTTCGTCCTTTGGTTAAGGAAGGAACACTTGGATATACCAGTTTCGGTCATCCTGGACTTCACCCTAATGTTCCTTGGAAGATTTTGGATAAGTATTGCGATATAGCTTTACCGCAGATTTACTTTGAAAAATTCACTTTCAAGCCTACCACTTCACAAGAGGTTAAGGATTGCTTAGATGCACATCAACGCATAGGTTTGCAAAAACCAATTCTGCCAATTTGGGGTTCGGAAAGTGATACACAAAAGCCTGCTACAAAAGCAGAACTTCAAGATTATTTAAATAATTATCCAGGCTCATCAATTTGGCGTGTTCCTAATGCAGGTGAACGTGGCGAGGCGTTGAATTTAAAATATTCTGGCTTTTCTGCCTTTGAATTACCTACTCTTACCCGTTATCTTCGTCTAGGAGTTGAAGGAGAGGATGTCAAAGCACTGCAAAGAGTCCTGAATGCTAAAGGGTTTAATGCAGGAGAAGTAGATGGAGAGTTTGGTTCTCAAACTGAAGCTGCTGTGAAGAACTTCCAAAAAGCAACCAGAATTGATGTAGATGGGGAGGTTGGTTTACAGACTTGGACTGCTCTTGGTGGTAAATTTGATAACAAGCTGCCGCCAGACATTCGTGCTAAACTCGCTGACTTTGCTGAACAGGAAGCAGCTAAGGAATTGGTATGGAAGGGAGCAAATAGTGAAGCTGAGAAGTATCTCAAGCCTTTCCGCGAACCTATGCGTAGATTAGCTCATATTGGTTCAGAACCAGTCTTTTATAACTGGTGTGCTGCCTTTGTGGCTTATTGTTGTAGGGAAGTAGGAATTGAAATTCCAGATATTCCTAGTCAAGGATTCGATGCCACAATGGCTTTAGTTCAATCTTGGAAGTACTGGGCTAAAAAGAATGGGTATTGGTATCCAAAAGGAAGTATCACTCCTCAGCCTGGAGACATCCTTGTTTTTGATTGGCAAAGAAACAATTCACAACTAGATCACATAGGCATTGTTAGGGGATACGACAAATCTAGGAGTTCTGAGATTCAAACCTCTGAAGGTAATCACAGCGATGAGAATATTAGCGGTAACTTTACGCAAAACATGGCAAATGTCGCCGGATTTATCAGAATAGGTTGAATTACATTTACGCCACTCAGTCGCTACCTCCTTAAATTAGAGACGTAGCGACTGTCTTGAAAGTCAAGCGATCGCTCTGGATTGGCGATTGGATGAACAAATAGCAAACATCAATTGTCTTGGCTGTTTACTTAAAAATAGCCCTTTTCTCTTTGAATTAAAGCTTTAATTCAATTTGGAGTTTAAAAATAAGCGAACCCACAGTATTAACTGAAGGAAATTAAAATGTTAAATCTATTTGGTGCATTTGAATCTGGTTTTAAATTATCTGAAAAAGCACTTGATTATTTAATGGAATGGAATAATGAAGCTGAAATTGCTTCAAGTATTTCTAAAACAACACAACAAGTTATTGAAATATTGGTCAATGTACCTGGTATGACTATGGCTCATAGTAGAGATTTTCAAAGAGCAGTACCCTTGTTCACATTGAAAGATAAAACATTAGTTAAAATTTACATAAATCCGGCACAAGTAAAACACCTATTTTTAGCAGATTCCAACAACAAAATGATATTTGGCGGTTATGTAGGTTGGATGCATAACAAAAATTTAAATGAAGTTATCGATAATATAAAGAAAGTATATAGTTAACTGAAACATTCACGACTTCAGTACCGAACCTGGTAAATTTCAACCTCAACGATACGATGTAAATTGTTAAATCAAATCATCAAGCTGCCTAGTCAAAGCACCCTGCAAATCAACACGGTTATCATCATAAATAATCACAGTCCTGGGGTCAGAATGGCGGCTTAACTTTTGAGTAGCCCGAATATTACCATTATTTTGGTTCAACGCTTCGGTAATCGCACTATGCCTTACCCGGTGGGGACTCATCTGCTTTTCAATCCCCGCCAACTTACAATATTTAACAACAATTAAACGTATCGCTTCCCCAGTTAACCGATTCCCAAACCGTACCGGATCGAGGGAAATAAAAATGGGTTCATTAGGCTTATCAGCAGCATTAGATGCTTGCAACCAATCAGAAATTGCAGCAGCCGTTTTTTGAGAAATTGTCACCAACTCCCGTTCCCCATTGCGTCCCTTACCGCTAACCTCGATTTGACATCTGGCATATTTAAAATGCTTCACATCTAAACTGGGAATCTCCCCGCGCCGCAGGGCATTACTCCAAAGCAGCCGCATGATGGAATAATCGCGCTTCCCCCCCAGAGTCGAAGTATCGATCGCCTCAAATAGCTTAATCACCTCTGGAACCTCTATCCCCTTAGTATCCCGATAGGGTCTAACTTTCTCATTTTTAATCACTTCCAGGTCGTAATTGCAGATGTCAAAAATCTGCCCCATTTCCACCAAAGACTTAATCGCGCTGATTCTGCGGTTAATTGTCGCTGGCGCTAAACCTTGCTCGAAAAGATGGTTGCGGTAGGCAACCACCACCGAAATTGCCTGGGTTTTTGATAGCCCTAAAAATTCGCGGGCGAGGTCGGATGTTAATTCACGACCGGGAGCAATGAGACTAAAGAAATTCCGCAAGTCATGGGAATAAGCCCTGCGGGTGTGTTCCGACCGTTTTTGCGTCAGTAACACTTCGAGAATTTGTTTACTATCGCTCTGTGTAATTGCACTGACATAGGTAATAGAGCGGAGGGTGATGATACCAGACATAGACGAAAACCGTTGATTTAGGCGGGTTGTGCGCGTTAAGAGCTTGTTAAAACGTACATTCTCACAATCACTTTACATTACAATCGACCTTATTTTCCCCTCGCGTTGGCTTTTCATCGCAATTAATCCGCAGTCGTAATGATTTTGCTTTTTATGGGTTTAAAGTGCTGCTAGATTGGTAGGAAGTCACAATCAGTAGACCGAAAAGTTTTCCAGAACTCTTACCAGTCGTTTATTTGAGTTGAGGAACACAATTTGTCGTAATCCTGTTATAGTCCGCTTTTCAAGGGACGGACGTTCTTGATGGGTTAAGAGTGCAATGCAAGCGTAGGCGCAGCCCGTCGTAGACATCGCGACGTTCAACCCCAAAACGTCGGCTGAAACCCTTATTCTTTCGTCAACTTACAAAAGTTTTCAATCTACTGACAATGCAATTCTCTCGCGCATTACTCTGCATTAAAAATGGTCGATTGAACAATCTGACTTTTCCCGATCCAATTCCTGATACTCTGATATCAATGCTATCAAGTAGATAGCGTGATTCATTGCTAGCAATTGCGATATCACTATGTCCGACGAGAACAAACCCAGCCAAATGTTGCGCGTACCCACTCCTTTAATTGATGCGGTGAGGGAATTATCCCGGTTGCATCGACAGGGACGCACAAGGGAGGTGCTTTCTGGGTTGGATGATTTGATATTTACCTTGGATGATGGCAGTGGTAGTCTCCAAAATTCTGCCTCTCAAACTATATCGGAGATTTGCGATACTCGTTTCGAGTCGCTATGCGATCGCTTGGATAATTTAGAATCCCAACTGTCGGGTTCTTCAAATAGCAATGAGGTTCCATCGACTAAACGTATATATGATTTAGAGCAAAAAATCGATTCTATAAATAATCGGCTAGCACAATTTGCTGAGGCAATTATCCAGATTCAAAGTAATATTAATAATCAACCTCGGCGAAGTAAGTCATACTATGGCAATTCTTATAATCAAGGGCAACCTGTTAAGTTTCAGCCCATTACAGAAGAAAGTTTGGCTTCAAGGTTGGGGGTAACTCCAGAAAGTTTACGCAAGGAAAGGGAAAGTCAACCCGCACCACTTTTTTTTGCTTGGTCTAAGCGCAAGGATACTTCTGGTATTGGCTGGGAATTTAATGATAAAACGGGATTATATCATCCGATTACTTGACAAAAATGAAAACCATTGCTTCCAGCTATACAATAATTTAAGTGAGTGAAGGATAATTAGAGTGATTTAATCTCAACATAAATTTAGATATTTGATAGATAATTTTCATTCCCCAAAAAAACTGCTATATCATAAGTTGGGTTAGAAGAAGATTTTAGAGAAATATGTTTTACAATATCCGCTTCTAAATTAAAAAAGTGAAATCAGTAGAGTTATTTACGGGTGCTGGAGGTTTGGCGATCGCAACAGCTAAGGCTGGCTTCCATCATTTAGCACTCGTCGAACGCGATAAGCACAGTTGCCACACCATTCGGGAAAATCAACAGCGCGGGGTATCTGTTGTTAGAGATTGGTGCGTCCATCAGATGGATGTGGTGGATTTCGATTTTTCTACTGTTGGTGGGGAAATAGATTTATTGGCTGGTGGTCCACCCTGTCAACCGTTTTCGATTGGTGGTAGGCATGGTGCCCATCTTGACGAACGGGATATGTTTCCCCGGTTTTTTCAAGCGGTGCGGGAGTTACGTCCCAAAGCCTTTTTGATTGAGAATGTGCGGGGGTTGCTGCGTCAAAATTTTATCAATTATTTTGAATACATTACGTTGCAGCTCGCCCATCCCGAATTACAGCCCAAACAGGATGAGTCCTGGGTTGACCATTTGGCACGCTTGGAACGCCATCACAATAGTGGTGCTAGTGATGACCTTGGTTATCGGGTTACTTTTAGGTTGCTGAATGCGGCTGATTATGGTGTACCGCAGAAGCGGGAACGGGTTTTTATCGTGGGTTTTCGTGACGATTTGAATGCTAATTGGTCTTTTCCCGAACCAACCCACACCGAAGAAGCTTTGATTTGGCACAAGTGGGTGACGGGTGAGTATTGGGAGAAGCACGGTATTTCTAGTCATGACCGTCCAGAAATACCAGCGAGATTGCGATCGCGTCTACAACGATTTGGAGCAAATTTGTTAGGTACGGTAAGCGAAGCTATCCCGAAGGGAATCGCCTCTCCCTGGTGTACGGTCCGGGATGCTATTTCTGACTTGCCACCGCCTGAAAACGTCGATCTAGCGGCATCGATACCCAACCATGTTTACATACCGGGGGCGAGAAGTTATCCAGGACACACTGGTAGTCCTTTGGACGAGCCTGCGAAAACTTTGAAAGCAGGGGTACATGGTGTTCCTGGTGGAGAGAATATGCTAGCTTTGCCTTCTGGGAAAGTGCGTTATTTTACGGTGCGGGAGGCGGCAAGATTGCAGACTTTCCCCGATGATTATTATTTTCCCTGTACCTGGGGTGAGTCGATGCGTCAAATTGGTAATGCGGTTCCCGTTACCCTTGCTTATATTATTGCTGCCAGCATCCGCAACCATTTGCAGGAACTGACAGTTGGGAAAAAAGTTGTCAGTCGTTCGGGGAAAATTTGAACTTAGTTGCTTGAAAATTTGCACTCATTGGCAGTTGGCAGGAAGATGATAGGTGCTGTCTAGTTTTAATTATCATGCCCTTAGAGGTTTTTCAGGCACCTGCCACTTTACGCGACCAATTAATTGAGTTTCAATCTAGACAGCAATGCCATCCTCTCACCGAACTGGAAGATTTTAAAGAAGAGTTGGCTGGCTATGTGGGTATCTATTTACTTTATTACAGGGGAGAATTTCCCTTGTATTCAGGTATTCGGGTTGCGAACCAAAATTCTTGCTGTATGCCGATTTATATTGGCAAGGCTGAGAATCCAGGCAAGCGTACTGGTAAGGGAAGCGTTGCGGGAGGGTTAATTGGGCGTTTGCGGGAACATCGCAGTTCCATCCGCCAAACCACAAATCTTGATGTTGCGGATTTTGATTTTACGGTGTTGGCGATGGCGGTTGATTTGGTTGCTTGGGGGGAAGCTGTTTTGATACGGCACTTCCAACCCCTATGGTGCAGCGTTATTTCTGGCTTTGGTATCCATGCACCCGGTAAGGGACGAGGGGCACAGATGCGTTCGATGTGGGATGAAATACATCCCGGACGGTTGTTTGCGGTACAGTTACCAGGGAATCCGGTTACAGTTGGGAGTTTGCAAACCCAGGTAGGACAACACTGTCAGAATTTAGCGGTGCGGTTGGGGTGTCCGGTGGAGGATGGGGGTTAAAAGAAGAAGCAGATGCATCGATTTCATTCATTTATCTGGCAATTAGATGGGAATACGTTTATGTGAAGAGAAATTATGTCATTTTTATGATGCCGTTGCGTTTGGCTTTAAAAAGGAGTGGAGTGTGTAAAAAACCACACTGGAAACAAACAGGGATTTACCATTAAATCAGAAAGCTAAAAATAACTGTTCAAGGCAACTAAAAGTGACAACTGACGCACAAATCAAAATTGAATCGATAGATAATTATTCTCAACACTTAGCAACAGTCATAAAACTGTGGCGAGCGAACTCAAAAACACTTGGTAACTTGCCCAAAGGAGCATTTGAGGAACGAGCAGCGCATCGTCAAATCCTTGTAGCGCTTGATTCTGAAGGTAGCTGCGTTGGGTATCTATTATATCGACGTTCGCGGGACTGGTTTGCGATCGCTCATCTATGTATCGATCCAGATTGTCGGGGTAAGGGAGTAGCCAAACAACTTGTTGATCGCCTCAAGCAAATAACAACATCTTCTCGCGGAATTAGGCTCAGTTGCCGTCGAGATTATAACCTACAAGGAATGTGGTCGAGCTTTGGTTTTATTGCCTGTAAGGATACAGAAGGTAGGAGTAAAAAGAAGAAAACAATTCTTACTCGCTGGGTATTTGAACACAATCCCCTTCCTCTATTTTCTACAATGATTCAGCAACAACTTGAGTCTAGGTTGTGTGCTGTAATTGCTCCTGATATTTTCTGGGATTTATATACTCTTAAAAATGACGATTCGATTGATAGTGAAGAGGGAAATATATTACTAGCTGACTGGGTACAGACTGAATTGAATTTGTGCATAAATGATGAAATTTTGAATCAAATTAACCGAATTGATAACAGTCAAGAGAGGGATAGTCAGCGTTGTTTTGCAGAATCTTTTACTTGCTTACCTTGCAACAATCAAAGATTGGAGGATAATTTCAATCTTTTACAAGAAATAATCATCAGATATAATTTGAAAATTCATGAATCTAACTTACGTTATATTGCTAGGAGTATCACATCCGAATCTAATGTATTTTTAACTAGAGATAAGCAATTATTAGACTTAGCAGATGTAATCTATGAAAACTTTAGGTTTTCGGTTATTCATCCTGAAGAACTTATTTTGCGGCTAGATGAACTGAGGGATAAACCTGACTACCAGCCTGTACGTCTTTCTGGTACATCCTTAGAACAAATACAGGTTCAAAGTGGACAAGAAGAATTTTTAGCTAATTATTTTCATAACTCTAAATTAAAAGAGAGTCAAGTAGAGTTTCAGCAGAAATTACGACGTTATTTAGCTGAACATAATAAATTTGAATGTGTTGTTGTGAGAGAGTCTGATACTAGTACATTTGCTTTAATTGTGTATGGAAAGCAGAAAAAACATGAACTAGAAATCCCGATACTTAGAGTTGGAAATCATAATCTCTCGTCTACTCTTGCACGTCACATAATTTTTAAATCTATATTGAAATCTGCTAGCGAACAGCGACATTTTACAAGAATAACTGACCCATATCTAGAAGATGCTGTTACCGAAGCTATTCAAGAAGATGCTTTTGTAAAGGTTCTGAATGGGTGGCTGAAAGCAAATTTATCGGTTGTAAAAACTTCCTCTGAATTATCAGAGTATATTACTAGTTTAGTCTCTAATTTTGGAGATGAATATGATTTTATTAGGAAACTTGCTAATAATCTTAATAACGAAAATATAGTTATAGATGCTCAATCATCAGTAGATATTGAACGATTTCTTTTTCCGGCAAAAATTACTAATTATGAAATTCCTACCTTTATTATCCCTATTCAACCTAGATGGGCTTCATGTTTATTTGATGAACATTTAGCGAATCAAATGCTTCCTTTGGATGGATTTGGAGCTAAACCAGAATTAGCATTTAATCGTGAAGCAGTTTACTATCGAGCCATAAGAAACTCTAGGGGATTAAATGCCCCTTGTCGAATTCTTTGGTATATTAGCGAGACTCAACGTGAAGGTAAAGGTAAAGGTTTTTACAATGTCCGTCATATTCGTGCTTGTTCTTATGTAGATGAGGTAATTATTGGTAAACCCAAAGAGCTTTACCGACGTTTTCAAAGATTAGGAGTTTATCAATTAAGTGATGTTGAAAGTATATCAAAAGATAGAAAAACTGGAAATATTATGGCAATTCGCTTTAGTAATACAGAATTATTTAATAATCCTGTATCTTATCAAGAGTTACAGCAAGTTTTGAATAAAGATAATTTGTTACTTGTCTCTCCCAATAAAATTAATAAAGAGTCATTTATAAGGTTGTATAATTTAAGAAATAGATAATTTTATATGTAAAAATTTATCATGCCATGCAACATACTTTTAATCTCAATTAAGCCTGAGTATGCCAATAAAATTTTTGAGGAACAAACTAAACAAGTAGAATTACGTAGAGTGCGAACTCGTGTGAAAACAGGAGATATTGTTATTGTGTATGCATCATCTCCTAAAAAAACTTTTTTAGGCTTTTTTGAAGTAAATTTTGTTGTTGAAAAAAAAGCTTCAAAAAATGGTTTAAAAGAATTCTGGGAACAAGTTAAAGACCATGCTGGTATCAAACGCAAAGATTTTTACAAATATTATGAAGGAGCATCAGTCGCAGTAGGGATTTTTTTTATAAACGCCAAAAAATTTGAAAATCCTATTGAATTGCATCGTTTAAAGGAGAAAATATCTTACTTGCGTCCTCCTCAAAGCTATCGTTATCTTAATGAAACAGAATATAAAACTATTATGCTTCTAGGTGGAGAAAATTCATATATTATGGCAAACAAGCAAACAACTAATATTAACTATTAAGGTGGATTTTCTCTTGCTATTGTATGAGCGACAAGCAAATGAGTATAAATAAACTATATAATGACCGAAAGGTTTTTATTTCAGAGAAAAATAACGAATTTATCAAATTATTTAAAGAATTTATTAGTTCTTATCCTTATACCCAGGATGGATTACGTCATCAGAAGGTATACCATGAGCAGCGCCAGAAAGCAAGGGAGAATTTTCAGGCAATTGTTTCTGCCAATGAGTCTGGAGAAGATATAAATGAAATAGTTCTGCTACAACTTCTCCCCTATGCACAAACAATTAACAATAGTAAAAGAAATGTTTGGATTCATCATGCCCCGGCAATCACCAAAGATATTAGAGAGTGGTTTGAAGGTGCAGGTTGGACAAAAGTAGAAGACTGGTCCAAAATAGCTCAAGCAATTTTTAATTTCGTTTGTCGCTGTAATAATTACCCTAATCAATTGGCAGAAGCTTGTAAGGAGTTTTCAAAATTAGATTATAGTAAAGGCTTCCAAATAGGGATGCTCACACCTATCCTGAATGCACTTCGACCGGATGATTTTTTGTTAATCAATAAGAAATCACGACCAGTTATCAATTACTTTACAGGAGAATCTCATAATCAGAAGCTAACAGATTATCCAGCTATTAATGCGATAGGAAAAACATTAATTGCAGAATTGGCTCCTCATATGCGTCAGTCTGGTATACCATCTATGCGAGATGATGACTTATTTGATATGTTTTGTCATTGGTTGGTTGCTGTTAAAAAGTATGATTTTATTGGTAAGGAAAGCCCGCCAATGGATGAGGTTAGCGAATTTACTTTTGATGTTGAAGCAATAGAAATGCAACCAGAATATTCCCTCAGTCAATGTGCATTGGATACTGGAATCGAAGAGAAGACGCTTGAAAACTGGTTAAAGGCAATAGAGCGTAAAAAGCAGGCGATTTTCTACGGACCTCCAGGCACAGGTAAAACATATGTTGCCCAAAAACTGGCTAAATATTTGGTTGGAGGTAGCAATGGTTTTGTGGATATTATCCAATTTCACCCTGCTTATACTTATGAGGACTTCGTACAAGGCATTCGCCCACAACGAATTGATGGAGAACTTGATTATCCACTAGTTAATGGACGGTTTCTCGATTTTTGTGAGGAAGCATATCGCCGTCAAAGTATATGCGTACTGATTATAGATGAAATAAACCGTGCCAATGTTGCCCGCGTTTTTGGTGAGTTGATGTATTTGTTGGAGTACCACAACGAAAAAATACCTTTGGCAGCAGGTGAGCTGTTTAGCATTCCCACAAATGTACGAATTATCGGCACAATGAACACGGCAGACCGCTCAATTGCGTTAGTAGACTATGCCCTTCGTCGTCGCTTTGCTTTTATTCCTCTGTGCCCAAACTATGAGATTCTGCGCTGTCGTCACTTAGATAGTGGTTTTCCGGTGGAGAAGTTGATTCAAAAGCTGAACGAGTTGAACAAAGCAATTAGTAATCCCCACTTCGTTGTGGGTATCAGCTATTTCCTGCGAGATGACTTAGTTGACCAAATTGAGAGTATTTGGCAACTTGAGATTGAGCCATATTTGGAAGAATATTTCTTTGACCAGCCTAGTAAAGTTGAACAGTTTCGCTGGAACGAAGTCAAGAAGGAAATTGACCTATGAGTGTAACATCGCCACAAATAATAGAGTTAACTGAGTACGTTCCAAAGTTATTGCCGCGATCGCTGCTTTCCGATGCGGTGGGAGAAATGTTGTGGCGTGATTATGGTAATCAGGTGAATGTGGACTTCCCTTCTCCAAAAACAGGCGATCGCTGGCGACTAACTGCTCAAGGATGGGTTGGTCATATTCCCTTAACAAGTGAAAATCACATTGCCCTGCGTCCCAAAGTCAAGCTAGGTAATCTTCTGGGAATGCTGGAGTATGCCTATGACCTCAAAAGTTTTCACTTTTTGGAGGGACTGGTTGATTGCCAAACTTTGGAGGAATTTTATGAACGGCTGGCTGATATTTTTGCTCGTCGCATTTTTAACCGAGGTCGTCAGGGTTTTTACTGTGCTTACATCCCCAAGACAGAACATTTGCCTTATGTTCGGGGACGTATTGATATACGACAGATGGTGACTCGACCGTGGGATACTAATATCCAGTGCCATTATGAAGAACATACCGCAGACGTTGAAGAAAATCAAATTCTCGCTTGGACGCTTTGGTGTATTGCTCGTAGCGGTTTGTGTACGGAACGGGTAATGCCAACGGTGCGCCGTGCGTATCATTTACTACAGGGATTGGTGACATTGCAACAATGCAATCCGAGAACTTGTATAGGACGACAATATAACCGCCTAAATGAAGACTATCGTTCCCTGCACGCGCTTTGCCGCTTCTTTTTGGAACATATTGCACCTAGTCATGAAACAGGTGCAAACGCGACGTTACCCTTTTTAGTTAATATGTCGCAACTTTACGAACGCTTTGTGGCTCTTTGGCTGAAAGCGCATCGGGAAAAGGCACTAAAAAGGCAAGCGTTAGATATCCAGTCCCAAGAAAGAGTTTATTTAGGTCAGGCTCAGACATTATACTTTGACATTGACTTAGTAATCTATGATACAGCAACAGGGATAGCCAAATATGTTTTAGATACAAAGTACAAAGCTGCTGATAAACCAGCTTCTGGTGATATTAGTCAGATGGTTGCCTATGCGGAAGCGAAAGGATGTCAGGAGGCAATTTTAATTTATCCAACACCCTTGGCAGAACCGTTGAATATCAAAGTTGGTAATATTCGAGTTCGCAGTTTGACTTTTTCTCTTGCAGGAGATTTAGAACAGGCGGGTTATGATTTTTTACAGAATTTACTGGGTGTTGATATTTTGGCTCTTGTTGGGGAATAGGTGAATAAGCACTCAACACCTTTAACCTGCATATAAAAAATTGCTATACAGCACTTTGCGCGACTAACTGGTACAGTAACAGCAGTGAGAAAAATAGTTTTGGAGTTGCTGGCTTGAGCATAAGAGGACTCCTAGTGACAACAGTTGTACTACTGCCAAAATATTTTTCGGTGAAAACTTCCTGATACAGCACTTCCGGCAGCTATGAGGTACATCCTAAAAGCTGAAAGCGATGATAGGAGAGGAGTAAGGAGAAAAACTATATTGCATAATAGCCGGAAGCGCTGTAATCGGAGAGGTCATCCCCAACTTTTCTACAATTTAACTAGTTTAGGGACTTGCAATTAAATAATATACCGATATACCAATCAGACTTTACCGTTTTATACTGGATTCAGAGTTTTCATCTGGTACTTTATTTTGACGCTAGTCCCTTGCCGATGATTTATCCTTCTTGTTGATTCAACCAAGCTTCTAAATCGGCAACACCAGAAAAGTCTAACAATGCCTCTCCTAAATTCTCTAATTGTTCGATCGATAGTCCTCGAACTCGCTCGATTAATGATGCATTAATTTCACCAATACGGCAATTGAGCAAACGCAGAATTAAACGTTGCTCTCCTGACTGTATAGCTTGTTCTTTGTCTCTTTGATAAAGTGGTTCCAATCGCATAATTAACTCCCTGTCCTCTTCTTCTAATTCTTGATTTACTCTCAAATTTTCGCGCAGGTTATAAACTAATTCGAGTGTTGCTTGCTGGTATGGATGATTTAATGGTAGCGCTTGCAGCTCGACAATGGCTTGTTCCTGAACCCTTCCCCTACCCAAAACCCTCAACCATAACGTTTCTGGTGTGAGCGGTAGTTGGTGTATGGCAACAATTGCTGTCCGTAAGGCATCACCTAAAAAGTATACTCCAGGAACAAATTCCTCTTTTCGGTTAACGTTAAAGCTGGATAATATTGCTGGAGATGCAGTTGGAGTCAGAACCCACAATTTGGGTATTGTCTCTTCTTGGAGTTTGGTTTTGTTTCCCTTAGCTTCCCGTCGCAGTTCGGCTTTGACTTCTAATAATTTCACTATGCAATCGCAGATTTCATCGCTAGAAGCAGGATTGCGAAATGGCTCTAATATTGCAGGATATTCGGCAAATCTTCCCAGCAACCCTAGCAGTTGTAAATTAGCGGTTTGTCGCGCTGAAGGAGTAAATAAAACATCTATTTCTTTAATCTCTCCAGAAACTTTTTCTGATGGCTTAACTTCTCCATAATCTTTTAGTAACTCTTCAAGGTAGTCTTTGGCGAATTGGTCATGTATAAAGCGCGTCATTTAATTTGATTGCTGAATTTATCTAGATGCAACTAATATTATTTTACCTGTTTTTATACATTTTAATAATGAACAAAATGTATTTTAATTACTTGTATTCAGTTGCTCTTCCTTGTAAGAATATAATTGTGTTCCCGCGATGCATGGCGGGATAGAGATGCATGTTAAACACAATTTAATCAATAAAAATAATGTAGTTTTAACTAACACTCATTCGTCACTTGAAGCTGACTTCATACCACTGCCAGTAAATTCTAAATATGCTTGCTGCTTTCTAGTTATAAACGAAGTGTCGATTGTTTCTCTAATATTGGATATGTTTGTTTAAGATATTGATATTATCCGGTGGAGCAATTGTTATTTTGAAGCTTTATCGGATGTCATTTATATCCATGAACGCGACGTTCCTGTTCCCAGGTTCCCACCGTTCCCAATGCTGGGAACCCTTGGGATTGCGTGGTCAAGCCCCACTATCTAATCTTGGGAACGCTTGGAACAGTCATTAGCTTTTATTAGGTAAAAGGTAGCCTTCTTTTTCATTACCATTCAATCTTTGCTCTATAACTAACTTAGATAATGCGGCTCTCAATGTTCCCCTACCAGGATTCTTTAATCCCCAATCTCGCTCCCAAGATTTATGCTTTCGGATTGCTTCAAACGACACTGGGAACGCAGAAGCTTTTGCAACTAGTTCCAGAATGAGACTCAAAAATGCCTCATCAATTTCTGACTCAAAGTCTACTTCTGGCACTGATAATTTCCAGAGATTCTCTAAGGATTCAACTGTTGCACTGCGGTCAACTTTAATTGTTTCGCATATATCTTCCCCAGATGATGAATTATCAAAATTAGGGTTATTATCCACCAATTCCGGGAAGAAAGTAAGCAATGTTCTAGCGGGGTCAGGTTGACCATTAACGGGATGCTTTTCTGTTTTTATCCAATCAGGTAAAACCCCAATTTCGCCCCCTTTAACAGCCTTATCAAAGCTATCTGGGTCAGCTAAAAAATAACGCCCTGTAGCCACAGAAATTCTCTTCAATGCTGACACTTGAATGCTGGTAGATTCACAGCCAATAAACGATACTCCCGATTTAAAAGTATCTGCCATACCATTGGTATTTTTACCAACCCAAGTTGATAAATGCTTGCCATGCAAGACAACAAAAATTTGAGCGCCTTTCTTACTAGCACGGGTAAGTATGTATTTGACCATCCATTCTTTTTGGTCATCGGTTAAATAACCAGATAAAGCAACTGCCTCATCGATAACCAAAATTACATCATCGTATTCCCCCTGAGTCGCGTTATCCATTTTTTTGAGATACTTAAATAACGCTTGGGCGACCTTTGCATCTGCCTCAGAACCATCTAAATTATGCCAATTCAAACGGCATAATAACTTGTCGCATTTGAAAGGGTAGATGTCATCCCCAGCCGTGAAATAGTGGATTTTGGTTTGGGGATTAAGCGCGAAGCTGAGAATAGCCAGGATAGCCATTAGGGTTCCCTTTCCCCCGCGTTGATTACCTGCGATCGCAGAAATTTGGTCTTGGATGCACTTGGCGATATCAAAACCACCCTCAGTCAAGGCTTTGATAATTGCCTCTGCTCTGGCTGTGAGTGGCAGTTTTAATAACTCGTCCCGGTTTGGTGTTGTTGGGTTGTGTGGGGACTTTTGTAAATCGTGGATATTTTCTGGGGATAACTCATTGGTTTTTCTCGATGCTAAATCGTTAATATCGCTCAAGGATGAATCATTGGTTTTTCTCGATGCTAAATCATGGATATTTCCTGGGGATAAATCATTGTTTTTTCTTGATGATAAATCGTTAATATCGCCCAAAGACGAATCATTGATGTTTCTTGATGCTGAATCGTTAATATTCCCCAAAGACGAATCATTGATTTTACCCGGTGGTAAATCGTTAATCCGTCCTGGTGGTAGGTCAATAATGCGGGGTTGTTGCTGTTGGGATTGGTGTTGAATCAGGGCATTTACTTGCTCAAAGTCCGTGCGGGGGTCAACTGTGACAATTTCTAAATGCTGTTTCAAGGTCTTGGCACTGGGCAAGCTTCCCCGATACTGCTCGAAACAATCCAATAACCAACGATAGGCATAGAATTTCTTGCCAGAGTCAACAATACTCAAATAATCGGTCAATTCCTGCTTAAATTCCCTCAACATGGCGTATTCGGTACGCTCCATCCGTTCCATGTGGGAAAGTAAATCTAATAAGTCATCCTGGTTGCTAAACCATTCTTCTCGTGCCTCGGCATCACCCATTGCACTGAGAAATTCCCAGAAGCTGCCACGAATAAAGGGAACGGGGGCAAATTTATGGGTGGCGTTGTTGTCTTTGGCAACTGTCCAAATATAGGAACCAAAGCCAATCAATGCCGCAATGGGTGCTATGGGACTGGTAGCGTAACAAACTGCCCCCACTGCACCACCAGCCAAAGTGATTAATTTGGCTAAATTCATGCTTGCCCGTCCTTCGGTTGCACGGCTGAGTAATTGGTCTTGTCGTTCCTGTAACCATGCGGCAACGTTTCCAGCTTCCAGATGTTCGATGCTGGGATAATTTTCTCGTAGCCGTGCGGTTTCTGGTGTGGTTAATTGGGGTACTGGGGGTTTAATAGGTGTTACGCCGCTTTGATTGTCACTTTGACCATCCCCAGTGGCAGGTTTTGGTGAGAAGTGGGGATTGGAGTCTGGTTGATGGTTGATGAAGTCCATTATTGTCACCCTCATAAAAGTCGCGGGCATTTTGATTCAGTCTCGTTGCTTTTGATGATTGACTAGTACGTCAAGGCAGTAGTGAGTAGGCAGTAGGCAGTGGGGAAAAGCCGTTTATTACTAGGCTTTTCAGGGTTAAATAATGGTCTGGTTATTTACACCGTGCTGTACTAGTCTCGTTTCTGGTTATTTATAGCCGTCAAAAAATGCGGTGTTGCTGATTCAAACGATGAACTTGTCTCTCCCAAAGTCCCAGAGAGTAGGAGCTTTAAATACTTGTTTTTTATCTTCAGCAACACCAAAAATGCGAACCGACAGGTCGGCGCTAAGTCCCAAGGGGACAGACTACGCCAACGCGATCGCATGGAGTCTCCGCATAATTGCGAACCGACAGGTCGGCACTGAGTCCCAAGGGGACACGCTACGCGAACGCTATCGCACACCGCAAAACCAAAACTATATTTACCGTTTACTGTGTTTCCACAAATTCCAACCAATTTCCCCTGCCATCATGGTGGCAAAGTTATAAACTATACACCCCATGACTTGACCAGGGTCTGTAAAACCAAAGGGATTACGACTGTAGAAGGTGGTGACAAAATCTAACGTCCAAATCAGTAGAGCAATTAAGCCACCTGAATGCCGTTCCCGCATACCCGCCCTTTTATAATCGCCCCAAAGTGCTTTGGTTAGGTCAATTGATCCGGAAGGTTTGGAGGGAAGGGAATATTGTTTAGATTCGTCAAATTCCGTCTTGGCAAGGTTAGGTTTTTTACCTCTGAGGGTTTTCGCCTCGGCTTGTTGAATGCACCAAGAAACTACGATAGAAAGCCAGAATAGGGGATTAAACCACACGGTTAACCAGCCAAACCAACCTATCCAACCGCGTTCAAACCACGGAAACATTGGTGTTCCTTGAAACAGGGTTTGCCAGATTCCATCGGCGGAGAGGACAACGCCACCAGCAAACATCAACATCCCTAGAATTTTCGCTCCTGATGTGCCTGGTTGTACGAATTGAGACATTATCGCCCCAGCGAACTGGAAGGGGATAGAAATAATGTCTACGACCCATTGGGCAATGATTTCGATGTATTCGCTTACCCCCTTTTTCTGTTCCTCTTTCTTGCTTTGGGATGCGTCTTTTTCTCCTAATGCTGACATTTTTTACCTCCTTACTGAGTGGGTTACTTATTGGAGATATTGTTTTAAAATCCCTACCAAACTGATGAATTGTTGGAGGCATTTTTATCTCCTTACTGAATAGGCGAGTTGTTGGGGATATTGTTTTACTTCCTTACTGAGTGGATTTTTGATTAAAGATACAATTTATACTGGCTTTTTCTGGCGAACCATTTTTGCTTTACTTTGCAAATGCCTTTTTCTGCTTCTTTTTGGGTAAGGAAGGATGCGTTTTGTCACATCACAACTAGACAATTTATACCTGGCTCAAAAATGGGTGAATCATTGCAGGTATTTTGATTTCCTTACTGAGTAAATGCACAATTGCAGAGATAATTTATACTGTTGATTCGCCAGTGAATCATCACAGGATTTTGATTTCCTTACTGAGCAGGTGAATTATCGCAGGCATTTTTATACCAATGCTTCCAATACCATTGGCGGTTTTCTATCCGTCCAATACAAATCCCCGCAGAATCGTATACATAAACGGTTTCGTCCTCTAGATAGCCTGTGATATCGGGGTTGGGGTTGCGTTTGGGATTGTCGAAGTAGCGGCGGATTTTAAGTTTTTGGTGGGTGGGTAATATTCCCGTGCGCTGTAAGGTGTCTGCGGTTTCTTTGCGTTGCTGGATTCGTTCTCGTTCGATTTGTTCGCTGGTTCTGGTTTTGGAATAAGCGATCGCAGCATCCACTTCCATTTCTGAATTTTTATTAAATGCCTGGTATTGGGCAGGTAATTTCAGAAATAGGGGGGACGCAGTTAGAAATAAGCTAAACAACCCCAAACTGGCTTGTAGTTGGTATTTATTGCGTCCCATTGTTCCTACTTGCTGTGTTTGACTTGGTTGACTAAGGCTTCGATTAGACCTAAGCGATCGCTTTGTTGAAGTTCCGAGTTTGAGCGTTCTACAGCTTCTTCTACTCCTTCGGTTAAATCCTCAATTTCTAATGCTTCCTCAAACTCCGCACACAATTCTTCAGCGAGTTTGTAAATCATCCAAAGTCGGTCTGCATTGTTCAATTCCTGTAATTGTGCGCCCCAAACTGACTGCATCTGGGCAAGCAATCCTTCGTCACCTGGGGTGTAGTTGGTGTAATAGCCTATTGGTTTTGACATGGTTTAAAATCAAGCTTGTTGTGTATTTTCGTTTTGCGGCGATAGATGCACCCCTTTATTGGGTATCAATGAGGCGATGTCTACTCTTCAAGAGGCTTCCAACGACAAGCTGCGGGAGCATCTACGCTTTCTTACTTGGCGGTAGGGCGTTAGCGTTCCCACAGCGTAGCTGACCGTTGGCGAAGCTGCTCCGAAGGAGCTAGGTATCGCTCTCAAAATAAACTCAATTGAACTGTTTTATCTGTAACTGTCGTATTGCGTGTTGCACGTATTCCCTCAACTTCATAACAACAACTAGTAAGCTTGTTGTGGTTTAGCTTCAAATCAGCTTTGATTTTTTGACCTGCAAGCGGTCTGAAGTGGTACGAGGAGTGCTTAATGCTGCCATCTTTATACAGATAGCGATACAAGAAACCATTTATTTGATACACGGCACTTTTACGCAGCAATGTGCTGTCCCATATATGAGTTACTTGGCTCATCCGTTTAGCCCTCTGTTTCGATGTCCCTTTTTTTCTGCATGTCTTGTTGCTGGCTCACTTTCAGTTTTTTCTAAGCGTAAGCTTGATTAATAAATCGGTTAGTTTGCCATCCCTCACTTGCTTTGATACCCTTTCACCATTGCAGCGATCGCGTTTTTATTTGCCTCCACTACCTGAGTTTTAGGCGGTTCGGCTTTTGGCTGGCTTGAGGCTTGTCTATCGCTCTCAAACTGGAAAATCAGTTTTTCTACTGCCCCTGCTAGTGCCTGCGGTGGAACGTCAAGGGGTAAGCCAGCCATTTTGCAAACTTCTTCGGCTGCAAAGTAGCTAATGGTAATTCGACGCGAGGCATAATTACTCATTTACTGATGTCCTCCAAAGTAATTTCAGTTAGCAGTTTTAATCCTTGAGCGTTGATAAATTGAGGTTCTGTGAGAGTGACAAAACCTATGTCCGTCAGTCTTTCCTGTGTGAGAGGCAAACTTGCACCCCCACCCCAACACACAAGGTATTGAGCTTGGTCTAAATACCCGCTATTGGTGACAAAGTTGGCGAATTTCTCTATCCTGGTGTCCCACCATGTTTGCAGGCATTGTTCATACTCGGTTTTAAATACTTTTCCAGTCAGATGGTTGCCCCCATAAGTAAAGGTTCCGGCTAGGATGCCTTGGTTTACCAGGTTGGGAGAATGTTTCACATCTTTTCTCAACAAGCTTGTCCCGTCGTTGCGCTTATCCAATGTTTCTGCGATCGCTCGATGTAATTCGCCGCAACCACCTTCAATTAGATGTCGGTCTATGACTGCGCCACTGCCGTTAAAGATGGTAATTAACCAGGTTGAGGAACCAATATCGAGGGCGATGGCAATTTCTGAAGCATCCAGGTGCAAGGATTGATTGCCAAACAAACAATAGGCGATGCTGCCAAATCCTTCTGGATAAATGCCAGTAATGGCAATTTCTATGGTTTTGGTGACTATTTCGCGGCTAACTGGGTCTTTGTGTTGGAAGGTGTGACCTCCCCGTACTTTGCGTTTAATATCTTCTTCCCATTTTTCAGGGTTGTGGTTGCTTAAGCTAATCCACAGTTTTGACCCATCCGGCACGTTGAGAATAGCTAAATCAGCCAGAATGCTCTCTAGCGCTAATTCTGCTTTTAAGGCTTTGTTTTCGTGCAATAAGGTGTGGTCGGCTTGTGCGGTGGCTGCTGTTCCCCAAAAATATTGTTTTTCCTTGAGGTCCGAGCGAGAACCTTCGACGTAGCGCACCCACGCTCCCGAATTGGCAATGGTTTCATGGTGGTTAATATTACGATTCCGCAGGAGTGAGTAAGCGGCGGGTACAACAACTGTCATATCGCCGTAAATTGCTTTTCCGTAACCTGCACCGGGGTCTTTACCGCTAATTAGTTCGAGCGAGCGCAAACTGGCACAATAGCTAACGCTAGCTAGCCAGTTTTCTGAATTTGAATATTCGACTGTCATGGTTCATATTTTCCGTAACAATTCTTTAAATTCTGGCTCCGACCAGCGTAAAACCAACTGCAACGTGGTTGCAGCCTGGAATGTAATTGGTTGTCAAACTTTGTAGGGGGAAGTTTCCTCCTGCAAGATTTGATGTCAAAAGCCTGTGATTGGTAGCCTCAACGTCACTTTCTAGCTTCTATTGCCTTTGTTGTGTGACTTTTTTCGGCTGTTAGTGATATTATATCCAAAAGGTGAATCACCTGTAAACACTATGACTCATTAATGGCGTAAAAACATTAAAGGTTAAATAATTAGGCATAGTTCATTAGTTTGACTATGCCTTCAAAGAAACCGCAAATGACAATTCGCGTTGAGGAGGATGAATACCAATACCTAGAGGAGTGGGCTAAAGAAGAATTTTTAAGCCCAACCCAACTAGCAAAAATCATCATCAAACGTGCGATCGCCAACAAAAAAAAAGAGAAAGCAGCTAATTCAGGGAGGTATGAACAAAGTATGTAGGCAAGGGCTATCGTCTTTGAAATAGACCTATGACAACTGAAGCCAGCAAAGTCCAAAACCATTTAGCAGACCAAGAAGCCTATTAATTTATCATCCACAGATGCTTGTTTGTTGAATGCCATCCCAGAAGCCTCGTATAACACTGCGACTAGACCAAGAGGATATTGACAACCTAGAGAAGTGGGCTAAAAAAGAATTTTTGACAGTACCCCAACTAACACGGGTGATAGTCAAAAAAGCCATAGCCAACTATTTCAAGATAAATCACGAAGAAAGTGTAGATAAATGAATGTAATGGATAAGTCATAGTCTTAGTAACGTTAAGACAGTGGCTTAATTCCTACGATTCATTTAATTTAATGATTTTTAATATAAATGTGAGGTCAGTTTTATGGCGAAAACCTAACAGGAATGATTGCGGAAAATGCAACAAATATAAATATTTTGGCTATTTGTGTAATTGTGTATATTACACCTTTTTCTTTTGGCTCGATCAAATCCTTATAATCCCTAAAAATCTCCAAAATTAACATAAATTAACGCTTGCCAATTTTAAAACTGGCATCAATTTTGGCGTTAAATCGCTTTTATTTTTAGGGTAATAAGAGCGCTCTTGTTATTAGGATTATTAGCCGTTTTCATCTTCATCTGGAGAGGGAAGTATCAACGAACACTAATTACAAATACTAACTATACGGAATCTTAAAAAAATTTACCTTCTCTGGATCGATAAGTATGAATATGTACTAAAATCTGAAGTTATACAAACAAATGCGTTGTGGTATCTAAGAGTTTTCTTGTATTGCCATCACATGCGAAAGATACACTTATCTTATTTTTGTATGTATTTTAAAGCATTTACAAGGGCTGCCGTGTAGATTTAACTGCACCTTCCTTTCCCCGTCGTTAAATGCACTCAACAATGATTCGTGAATCTTGACCTCCGGGAGTATTTCCCGTACCACTACCCTGCGGGAACCTCTGCGAGGAACGTGGAAGCAAGCTACACGCAGCGTGCCCAAAGGGCTTAGTTTTGTGGACGAAGACCGTCCCCACAGACTTCTCTTCGTGGCAAAGTTCACGTCAAAGGCGAAATTTGCTGAATTTAACATTTATGTGGAGGTGATTATTACGGTTGCTTGGAAGTCCAGACAAAAAATGCCGCCTATGAAGAGCAGCATCTTAGGTGGATAAAAGCATCCACAACATTTAACTTAAGTTTATTTTTATCAATTGAATTAGGAGCGGAGCAGAGTTACTCTCCATTAACCTGACAGTGCCATTAAGTTTGCCGACCGAAAACACTGAAAAGGCTATGAGTTGAGAGGCAACATCGTGCGCCGTAGTGGGTATGTAAACCCATTACGCATAATCTTAGCATTGTCGTTACCAAGTTTCTATCACTTTTGACATAGTTTCATATAAATTTTGGTGAGCTAACCAAAACCTTGACTCTTTCTGAACTTTTAACGGTAGTCAAGCATCCGACAAAACAGCGATAGAACTAGAATTTCAGACAAGCGAAAGCGCACACTCCCTCCAAAGACCGCCACACAATACCTTTGGAGAATAGCCATGTACGCCGATTCATCGAAATCTCATCATCAAAACGTCGTCGAAACCGTTTCCCAATATCTGGAAACCCATGTCATACACAGCTTTGACTGGGAATATGCCAAAAAACTCCAAGTCGGGGATAAAACCTTCCCGATATTGAACACGCAACTTGATTGCGATCGCACTTGGCAACAACGCCCTTGTGCCAAGAACAGACGAGAGCGATCGCACTCGTCTGTTAACGTTTAGCACCATTAAACGCCCCAAGTGGGCATTACATCGAGTCGTAGAAAAATTAGAAGGCTGACAGAAGTTACTAGCTTCCATCAGCCTCGCCCCAAGTGGGCATCAAATAATCCAATTTGACCTAATTCTACTACGGCTCTCTCAGAAAAACCACACATCCGAGAGAGACTTTCATGGAATCTTTAACAAACACTGCCTCTAACCAAGAAAACAAAGTAAATAATTCTCAATCCTCCGCAGTTATATCTCCTAGCGAAAAGCTGCGGTTGCGCTTAAATAGCAAGCATTACGAGCAATGCACCGTCAATAGAGGCTTATTGCCAGAATGGATTGAAATTAATTGCCGCAGCGTTGACATTTCATCGGCATCAGAATTATTAGGGTACACAGCAAAATCATCTGGTATCTGGCTCGAAGGTACAAACTACCAAGGACAGTTACGTCCTGATAAACCTTGGAGAAGCGACAATAAATCCAACGAAAAAGCTCCAAAATATCGCAGTCCTCGCGGCGAATATGATGTCATGCTGCCCATTCATCCAGTGATAGCAAATTATTGGGATGACTTAGAGGCATTAAAATTATTGTGCTACACCATTGACGGACATCCCTGCTTGGTGCTAACAGAAGGATTTTTCAAAGCGATCGCTGGATGTTCCCACGACCTACCCACCATTGCCCTCCTGGGGGTAGAAATGGGTTTAACACCAGCCAGTGCTGACCCCCAAGGTAAGCGTTACCTTGTTCCTGGTCTAGAAAAATTTGCTCGTGCAGGTTTTGGTTTTATCCACGCATTTGACGCTGACTGTGCCACAAACTCAAACGTAGTCATGGCTCAAAGAAAGCTGGTTAACCAAATTAAAAAATTTAAAGTACCGCAATACATCGTTACGGGGTTGTGGGAAGTTGATGAATCGTTTCAAAATAAAAATAAAGGTATGGACGATTACATCATGAATCATGGGGCGGATAATTTTAAACGAGAAATCCTGGCTAAAGCCGTGAATATTGAAAGGTGGGAGAAGTTATTCGAGTCTTCGGGTTCCTATGTTAACCAACAAAAAATAACTCCCAAAATTGCCATGCAGATACTAGCAGACCGTTATCGACACGAGTGGAAATATGATGCAGAACGCCAGGTATGGCGCAGGTGGAACGGAAAAATCTGGGAAGCAGAACAGGAGCTAATTTTCACCCAGGTGGTTTACCGCGCACTCGAAGAAATACCCAATATTAATTATGGTTACTTTTCCTTTATCGAAAATACAGTCAGGTTCCTCAAAAGCGAGCTAGTAGACAAGCATTGGCAAACCTTTAATCGCATGGAGTGGATTGCTTTCAACGATTGTGTCTATGAGGTGAAAACAGGTAAAACTCACCCACATGCCCCTGGATTTGGGTTTATTTCCGTCCTTGAACATAATTTTCCCAAATTGGTAGCAATTGACCCCACAAGCACCTTACTCGACCAATTACGAATTAACGCCCCCAACTTTTACGCCTGGGCTATGTATTCCCAAAAAGGCGACCCGCTAAAAGTTATGAAACTACTAGCGATAGTTAACGGTGTCATCAAATTCCGGTTTGTTGACCTCCAGATGTTCGTCCACCTCCAAGGTGTCCCTGGTTCGGGTAAAGGGACTTACGCTCGACTTTTAGAAAAGGTAGTTGGGAAGCCCAATCACACCAGCGCCAAACTTCACAAGCTGGGAGACGACAATGTGATTGCCGCAATCATTGACAAACAGCTAGTTATCTGCCCAGACGAGAAAAAACGGACATGTGATTTTTCCGGGTTGCTCAGTCTCACTGGCGGTGACAATATCCCCTACATAGCCAAATACAAACCACAAGCTAACGGCAAATTCTACGGCACAATCGTGGTAATCAGTAACTCCAACCCATTTGTTGGGGATGTCACGGGCATAGACCGCCGCCTTTCCCTGGTAACATTTGATGAATCATTGCCCATCAGGGATACAGATGTGGAGAACAAAATGCAAGCGGAAGTCCCAGAATTGACTGCGCTTGCCTTAAGAATGCCCGACCAACAGGTGACGAATTTGATCAAAGGGGAGGGGGATGCAGCAATTCCAGATTTTAAACGCCAACAGTGGTTACACAAGACTGAAAATGATTCGGTAGCGTTGTTCATGGAGGAAATGTTAATTCCTGCTAGTCCTGACAAATTCGTCATGTTGGGTGGTAAGGGGGACGATGCCAGGACTTTGTACGGTGCCTATATTCGGATGTGTGACGAAAATAATTCCAAGTCTCTGTTTACCAAAAACAATTTCCGAGGACATTTGCTCGAACTGTGCCGTGAGATGGGATGGCGTTCCGTGAGAGAAGCGAGGCAGGGTAATGGCTGGAGGATATATGGGGTGCTGTTAAGGGAGGTATCTGATACAAGTTCTCGGATTAGCGATCGCTTAGGGGAGTGTAGGGAATGTAGGGAGTGTAAACCAGGTGTAGACCCTAATCGAGACCTGAAACCCTTGTTCAGTAAGGAAAGTGTAGGGAATGTAGATAATTTTATGTCTGATCTATTATCCAAAGAGAATCAGATATCTCATCAACTACGACAAGAAAATAGTCGTGAGGGGAATGTTACATCTCCAATATCATGTGAAGAAAATAATCGTGAGGGGAATGTTACATCTCCAATATCATGTGAAGAAAATAATCGTGAGGGCAATATTCCATCTTCAATGTCGCGTGAAGAAAATAATCGTGAGGGCAATATTCCATCTTCAATGTCGCGTGAAGAAAATAGTCATGAGGGCAATATTCCACCTCCAATGTCGCGTGAAGAAAATAGTCGTGAGGAGAATATTACATCTCCAACATCGCGTGGAGAAAATAGTCGTGAAGAGAATCTTACATCTCCAATAGTCTACACTCCTACACATTCCAGTCAGGGAGAGGATTTGAGGTCTGCACAACCAGAAAAACAGGTCTACACTGCCTACACTGAGACGGACGCTGCTACCACTGAATTAAGCAATCACAGCCCGTCACTACTGGAACAAATGCTTGAGGCGTGGGACACACAAGTTGTGCTGGGTAAATTGGTGCTTTCTGCATCTGAGACGGAGTTGGAAACCGCCACTGCTCAATGTACGCTATCGGAAATAGCCTATATAAAAGAGGCTGCTAATTCTGCATGGCGACCTGGCTTAAACCGGGATGCCGATTACATGGGCAAACGGGTTGAAATCATGCAAGCAGGGCAGAGTCGAGAAATTACAGTAAAAACTCAAGCAGGTAGTTTAATAAAAGTGAAGCGCGGTAATCTGCGTCCCTGGCTTGGGTTGTGAGAATTAAACCCCATACATTTGGTGGTTCTCAAGATGGAAAAGAAGGTATAAGCTGTTTCACATCTAAGTAAGTAGGCGGGAATAAACACAACTATGTAACGTAATGTAAATTGGGATCAAAGTCTTACCCCAACTGCCTACTGCCTGCTCATAACTATGATTTTCAACGCCGACCTACTTAGTTTACATAGTGTGACAGGCAAGAATGCTCATCCCACAAGAGTTTAATCTTTTTGGATAATACTGCACCGTGGAATCGTTCTACCATCAATTACCCTCCTATTTACAAAGGTGTTGGTGGTAACTTAATTGACTTTGCTGTTGTTCGTAGCAACGAGTTGGGATATCAAGGACGTATTGGACTCCACGCCCTTCCAGGCGCAATCGCATTTTACAAAAAGCTTAAAATAGGATTACTTGATTGTGGTCCCGACCCCGATGAACCCGATAACTTAGTTTACTTTGAAACCTTACGTAGGAAATTATGACCCAATCTATACCAAGTATAACTAATGATTTGCTACAAACGCAACGGTTGATGGAACTAATCGAAGCTGAAGATGCTGCCAATGGGGAAGTTGGTTGTGGGATACCGAGCGATAAACTTTCTAAGTATTTAGATAACCGCAGTATTAATATTAATGGCGAAAATTTGAGGCAATTACTCCGCGAACATCTAGGGCATATTCTCACGGAACGGGATTTTGATGCAATTATTTCCCAAGTTAGTCGCCACATCTGTTCGATGGTTGCCGAATTTAACGAATCGATATCCAATGTCCTACAGACAAGCGAAGTCGATGGCGATATCATCGAACATATCTCCAACACCGAACTTAAAAAATATTTCCAATCGGAATTAGAGGAATTTTTAAGCAAAGATTTCATCGAACAAATTATCCAAAGAACTCACTCAATAATTCATCAATCCGTACTTCAACCCCGTCATAGTTGGTTAAGTCCAATTTGGGTATTTAAAGGTAGTGAAAAACTTTATATTGCTTCTTCTGCAACGCTCCATCTCGCAATTGAAAATGTCAAAGCACAATACCCCCATATCGTGGGAGAATTGGAAGTAGTAAAAGTAGGTGGTATTCTAGCGCCAAATCAAGTAGTTGAAGTTGATTATTAGTTAAAAGAAAACTCGAAACTCTCGTGCTAAAATTCATGCGACTTGTCAACACTATTCAGTGCAGGTTGATAATTGCTTGTTGAAATTTCTCTTTCCAAGACTTGGTGATTTGATATTGCTGTTCGTTTTTAATCATGCTTTCTAGTTCTGTCTCCTTATTCCCAGCTAATATTCAATTCCTCGATTTTTTTGGCGCTTTTGAAGTTCGATGCGCTCCGCAAGTATTCGTTGCAAATCTAAAAATCTCTCCAAATCAGATTCGGTCAAACCAAATCCTTGAGGTGGCGAACTGTTGTCCACGGATAGCGCAGCAATCTTTTCACCACTTTTGCGCGTTAGCGTTAAGATGTTTTCCTCCAATGTAATGCTGTAGTGATTACCCTCAATATGTTGAGGTCGTTTTTGCATTTGCCAAAATAGTTGGATGGTAGGAGCGATTTTGGTAGCATATTCGCTCTGAATAAGGTTTGTTTCCTGGGCAGCAGTTGGTTTATTCTCTTTAACAAGTTGTTGGTCTGTTATTTTAACCGCAATTGCTTTATCATCTTTACTTTTTTGTTGGTTAGCTCTTTGACTAACAGTTGTTTTATCATCTTTATCTTGCTTTTGCTTATTTGAATGCTCGGCATTTAATTTGTAATGTTTATCTGGCTGCTGGCTATTTCCCTGGTCAGCACTTAATTCGTTATTAAAAAACTGGTGGCTATTTGAGCGCTCGGTATTTAATTTGTAATGTTTATCTGGCTGATAACTATTTTCTTGGATGGCACTTAATTCGTTATTAAAAAACTGCTGATTATTTTTATCAAAGTTATTAAATTCGTCATCAAAAACCTGCTGCTGGCTACTTGCGTCAAAGTTCCTAAACCCATCATCTACTTTTTTATGGGGAGCAGACAGTTTTACCAACAGCCCCAATTGTGCTGTTCTCAATGCTGCCATATCCCTTTCTGCCTGATAATCCACACCCCGTCGCTGGAGCAATCCGGGGAAACTATAAGCCTTGCCCAATTTCCAACCAGCCACCTTTACCCCATTCATGGAATAAGCGATCGCGTCTTTAAATTTCCCCTGGGTGCTAAAGCTAGGATGTACTGTAATATCCTGTTGTTGGAGTCGGGTAATTAGTTCGGTGACAGTGGGTTTGTCTTTAGTTGCTGCGTCGATAGCATCGGCTAGCAATTGGGTGACGGGTGGTTTACCGCTAAAATGATGTTTCTGTTTTTTAGTTTGGGCACGGCGATCGCGGTAAGGACTCCCTACAGGAATATCGTCCACAAGAGGTTTTGTTTCAGGAGTATCGCAAACGGTTGTGTCAATTCCCGATATCTCTTGAACTTTCTGTGCTACTTGTTCGTTGCTACAGGGTACTTGTTCCAAGCCAAATTCTTTCTCTAATTGCCGCACTACCACTTCGCTGCGACGGTAATCCCAGGAGTCGGGTACAACTGACCCATCCATGCGAATCCGGCTGGCAATTATATGGATGTGTTCGTGGTTTGTGTCGTGGTGACGGGCAATTACGTACTGGCTTTTGTGCAGCCCATCCCCCAGGAATTCCATCCTTTTTAACCAGCGCTGGGCAATATCCGTGTATTTTTCATCATCTAAATGCTCGTGGTATTCCCCCTGTGGGTGAGATGCATCGCGGTGGGGGATGGACAAAATTATGTGACCGCAAGCCCGTTGGAATTTCGGTCGCATTCGTCTGGCTGCGCTAAATTCCTTTGCCAATTGTCGGGAATTATACCCACCCATGTTGCTGTCAATAATTTCAGCTTCTTCTTTTTCCAGTACGTAGTCGAGGGTGGAACGGAAACTGCGGTTTTTTAATTGGTTGGCAATCACTGGTAAATTCCCCAAAAGGAGTAACTACGAGGTATTAAGCCGAGTATCCATCTCAAAGCCTACAACATTGACTAAAAAGCTTTGCTATATATAAGCTTGAGCGTTTTTGATGTGAATTTATAATTTATGCATGAATACTACTTTTGATGATAACAGTGAGCCTGTTATAGTCAAATATCATTAAACTTAATCGTAAAAATCGAAATAGTGAAGCAAACTACAGAATTCTTAAGGTGTAGACATTGTGGAAATTTCGCTCCAATGAATATTGTGGCTAATTATTTTCTGCTTACGGAACCTGAATCTGTCTATGAATATTCTTATTATCCAGAAGAATGTGGCGACCCTCATACGAATAAGATAAATATCGAGTATGCGGTAGAGTACAACCCTAATGATTATGATGATGCACCAAATGCGGGGTGCGATTATAGCTTACTACTTTGCCTAGCTTGCAAAGAAGTAACGTTACGGAAGTCTTGTCAACACGATTTTATGGATTCAGAAACCATTGAAATGGGAATTGAAACTCTGTATCCACCACAAGGTTTGGAATTATCTTACTTACCTTCTGCAATACAAAAAGCATATAAAGCAGCATTAAAGGCAAGAAGCATTAATGTTGATGCATATGCAATTCTTCTAGGGAGTACTTTAGATATGGTCTGTGAGGAACGTAAAGCAGAAGGAAAAGATATATACGAAAAATTAAAATTTCTAGCTGAAAATGGTGAAATTCCAAACAATTTAGTGGAAGTTGTTCACAAAATTCGACAATTACGCAATGTTGGCGCTCATGAGCCTTTTAAGGGACTGACCAGTAAAGAAATTCCTATCTTGGATGATTTAATTAGGGCAATTTTAGAGTACCTTTACATCGCTCCAAATTTAGCAAGAAAAGCAGTAATGCATTTAAAACGTATAAAAGATAAAAAGTCTAAGCTTGAAGATGGTGAGATAATGTTTTAATCTTAAAACTTTCCCCGCTCTAAAGGTTCTCCAGACCAACCCCCAATTACTTCCTCAAAAAAACCAGGCATCCAGCCCAATGTTTGGGGTGTTTCTACTTGTACGGATGATTTTAGTGGTTGAAAAATTACCATAACTTCTAATTCTTCGTTCGTCATTCCAACAGGAACGTCGAGATGCAAAATGCCATCAGACCCCACACGGGAGACTACCTTAATAGGGGTTCAGCCGGGATACGCGCAAAACAGGACACGTTGTAAATAAATGTTGCGAAACGTGTTTTATTGATTTACCAACTTGCCCATAAATGGTATTGGGGCAATCAAAGTTTTGCACGCTAAAATCAACTTTTCACCCCTTTCAATTCCTCAAGCTTGCCCATAAACAATCATTTTTGGAGATGTTCTCAAATTAAGCCGATACCAAAGTCATGGCTCGAAACAACGAAATAACAATGGTTTCGGCAATTAAAGTTAACGAAACTTTACAACGTGTCCCATTTTGCTGGTATTCCGGCTATACCCCTAATACTTTGCATGTGTCTCTCCTATAAAAACAATAATTTACCTAATTATGTGCGTTTTCTACAATGTCAATCCTCCTCCTCATCATCTGTAACCCCACATTCCAACAACTGCATCTGGGTTTCTCGAATCGCAGCATTTAACCGATCGACCAAGTTTTGCAATCGTCCCGCATCCACATTTGCTCCCCTTCCCGACTTTACCGCTCGATTAACAGCCTTAGCAATTTGATTCAGATTAACGCCGATCGCGTTTAATTCCTCGTACAATTTCCAATTTATCTGTGGGGGTGGTGGTGGTTCTACAACTTGCCGTCTCAGGGCTGCACGGCGGATAAATTCCGTCACCGATACCCGCGCATTGTAGGCTTTCTGCTTCAATTGCTCGTACTCGTCCTCCGCAAATCGCACCGGATGCGTAATTTTTCTGGAAACACCGTCGTCCCTTTTGGTCTTACTACCCATAACAGCTAACCAAACTGTGCTACAAAGCCTCGCAGAGCCAGCCGTTGCCGTCGTCCCCCAGGGACGTTATGCGCGTACAGCGCATAAAGGCAACATGGCTGGCGTTCAACCCGCGCCCTGCCCACCCACAGGCTAGCTCAAAAACACTGCCTCGGACGAATTTTTCTGCCGTAAATGTTGTTAGAAACAATATAGAAAATGGCAAAATTAGCGATTCAGACAATGGTGTAGATATTACACTTTTAAATTATCTCCAAATTTACCCAATTTTGATTAAAAAAAACCTTGTCACAGCCCAGGCACAAATAAAATATTCTTTTTCTCTATCGAATAAATCCTTGTAGCACAGCTATAACCAGGTTTTACCGATATTCTTGTGCTATTAGTTATTGAAATAAAATTAACTTTTTTAACAAAATTCTTTTTCACTTATAAATGAGTAGTTAAAAGAGTATAAGTACAGAAAAATCATGATTTTTTATGTCAAAGGCGTGCAATCTTTACCTGGCAGTGGATGTTGGGGGTTCTCAAACCAAGATTATTTATCAATTTTCAGATTGGAAATCTCCCGAATATTTATTGATGTCCCCCGGTGTCGAACAAATTAGCAAATCCGATTTGAAACGCTACTTCGACCAGTTAGGGTGGGTTGGCGCTCCAACTCCCCAGCAACAGGCTTGGTTGGAGTGGAAAAGTAACATTTTTGTGGTAGGAGATTTTGTCAGCGAGTTCGCCCCCCAGGATAGAATTTTTGAACGCAAGTACGAAAATGCTCTGTACAAGGTACTGGCTGCGGTGGGAACAATCTTGTCCAAGCACAATATTGGTAAAAAGCGCCGGGGGAATCCAGAATCTTTAAAGGTAAATCTCAACCTGGGTTTGCTCCTACCCTGGAACGAATACAACGACCGCAAACGCTTTGAAGAACAGTTGGAACTGATGCTCAAAAGTTTGAAGTTTCGCGGACAGTCTTGGGATGTTAATTTATCCCATTTCGAGTGCCGTCCCGAAGGTGGGGGTTTAGCTGCCATCCGAATTAAACAAAATGGTTTGGATTGGTTGCAAAAGCATAAAGTCGCCGTGTTGATGTTTGGACATCGGAATGTGACGGCAATTTATTTTGATGCTGGTGCCATTAAACGGGGTGATAGTCCCCTGTTAGGTTTTTCCACCTTTCTTGATGACGTATGCAGTCGGGTAAGTGGTTTGGAGCGGGATAAATTGGCAGCAGCTATTTTTGAGGGCTTGTACCAGAAAAGCTCCCAGGTTTATAGAGATGAATGTACAGTGCATCCCGAATGGGGTCAAATGGAAGCGATCGCTTCTTTGGCGACGGCTAAGGATGAAAGTTTGAAAGCATTGGAACGAGAGGATATAGCCCAAGCGATACAATTGGCGATACCCAGTTATTGGAACCGAATTAAAAAGTGGTTGGATAAAAATATTCCCCACCTACCTTCGGAAGTGATTGTTGGTGGAGGAGCGGCAGCATTTTTGGAGCCGGAATTGGAGGAATATTTTAACTGCAAAGCCGATACTAAGTATGGCGCACCTACACGTCAAAGTGGAAAAAGAGCATCGGCATATACTAGTCGAAATTTTCGTGACCATGCCAATTTGGTTTGGGTTGAGGATATTCAAAAGCAAATTGAGAATTTGTTTGAATTTAATTGGCAAGATAGGCGACAACAATCTGTGCGCTTGATTGATTGCTTTGGAATGTTTGACCAATTGAAAGATATGGTTGCAGAGGCAGAAAACGCTAATTCTTAAAAACTAGAAAATGTTTTTGTAATGCGGAGGTAGAAAACGCCGATTCTTAGCAACTAGCAAATGCCAAAAATTAGGAATACCAAAAATAGAAAATGCCAAAAAATAACAGGGTACGTAAAAGTTTAAGTTTCCGTCTTCAACCTTACGAGGGAACGCCACTTGCAGAGGTAGCCGATTATCTCAACGGTTTAGATAAGGAAGAAGCAACTCGGAAAATAGGGGAGATTCTGGTGATGGCTTTTCTGCCATACGCACGCTTGGAAGCTAATAAACCTACGTCGAATAAGTTAAGTTCTACTTTTTTGATAGCACGAGATATGGCGGATAAGCATTTTGGTGTGATGGCGCTGGCTTTGGGGTTGGATGCTGTGTATGCTGTTGCCACACCGTTGACGATTGCTGGTGGTAGCTTGAAAGAGGTATCTAATCAGGTTGAGGAAGAGGATTCCAGTTTGATTGAGGGAAAGGTGACGGCTACTGAGATAGGTAAACTTTTTGGTTAATTGCCTCTTGTTGGTAAGTGCGAGGGGAGAGTAAGGTAGGAATGTTTGATAATCAGTAAGTCTGTGCGATCGCTAAATGTGTTAATGCTCTTCAGCCACTCTCGCTAGCTAAAAATCGAACGTGATTTTTAGACCTCATATAGCAAGCTGGTTTGAGGCTTTATTTTCGTTCCAAATATAAAAATTATCACTTTTTAGCAAAAAGCTTTTATAGTAAGACTTCTAGATTATTATCTTACCGAAGTGATGGAAGAACGCGATCGCGTATCTCCGTAATATATCGTTGTTGGCTTAAAAATTAATACCTCTATCTTCAAATAGTATTAATTAATACATTTTTTCGAGAGTATATATTTAATCTGTTAGGCTATAAAGCCTATAGATAATCAAAGTCAGTATTTTAAAGTACAATAATGTATTTAAATCAACTATAAATACATTAAGTCCTCTAGTATTTATGGCATTATTTAGTTGTGCAATTATTTTTATAGTATTATATTTAACATTTTATACAGATTTTTCTGAGTTAAAGACTTGTATCGTAAATCTGATTAACACCAAAGAGTATATTTAATGGAAGAAAGGCGAAAAATCACTAAGTTTAACAGAATATCAAGCTGGTTATCAGACTCAGTTAGCGAATCTGAAGATAAACGATATATACATCGACTGATAAAAGAAAATCTAAGCCAACGAGATTTAATTCTTGATGAATTAATATCAATAGTTCAAAAAGCTCATGATGATGCTCGATATCGCCTTCGTAAATTAGCAGGAAATTCTCTTGCACCATTTGAAAATAGCTCTGCAATAGACCCAACTGAAGGTTATCCCGAACGTCTTCATCTCCAATCTCTTAAGGGGTATTTTGGAGAGATATTTGCAGGAATTATCGCAGAAAACTTTGCTCCTTTTGGTGAAGAGGACTGGGAAGTTCCTGTTTTCCTTTTTCGAGTGCATGTTGTTGAATTTCAACATTTAGAGTTTTTAAATCAAACAGGAGAAACGGCAAAAAAGCGACCTGGACGTACAGGTGATGATTGTCTTGCTTTTCGGCGTAACAGTGAAGGAGTAATTATTAGTTCTTTGGCTTGCGAAGCTAAATGTACAGCTAATCATAAAACTAACATGATTAGCGAGGCGCATGAAAAAGCAAGTGCAGTTAATATAAAGCCAGTTGATATTCCACAACTAATTGAAATATTGCAAGATTATGATGATATTGTTTCAAATGAATGGGTTAATGCTCTACGGGTTTTGTGGTTACAGAAAGTTAAGAAAAATTATGAACGTTGCGATTTAGTTAGTTATATATGTGGTGAGCATCCTAGTGCAAAGAGACAAAGGAAAGCCTGGATATCTACCGACAAAGCGCACGAAAATTATACAAGTGGAAGAAGACTCGAAGCTGTTGAAATCCATCTTCATGATGTTGAGAATCTTATTAAAGCAGTATATGTTCCACAAACAAGTATCATACTTTCAACAAATGTTTCCGCCCAGATAGTTCAAGAACCAGATGATTTGGAGGTTACAAAGGCAAAATCTGATGTCATAGTAGAAGGAGAAAGTCTGCAAAATGAAATGGCTCAACCAAGTAACGAGGTCATTGCTTTAGCGACAGAAGTACAAAATAGTTTGGCGGGTAGCACACTGACACCAGCGATCGCAAAACTTTATAGCCAACATACCAGACTTCGCGCAGGAACAGATGGATTAAAAGGGTGGCGAGAAGATGAAGCAGGTGAGCGATTAAATGATGCTATACGTCTTATAGAAGCTGCATTTATAAAGCGAGAAGCTGGAGAAACTGATTGGCGTAACGGGATGCTACGTGCTGGCGAGATATTTGAATGGTTATCTCATCCCCAACTAAACCCAAATAATTTACCAATTCGCTTATTAGCAGCAGCTATATATGAACTTGCTGGTTATCCCGCTAGGGCTGCTGGTTTACTTAATGAAGACGCAATAGAAGGAATCGAGTCAGAAATTTTGCGTTCTTTACTAAAAGCTGATTTTCCCAATTTGTTACAACTACTGACAAAACATTGGACAACTGCACTATCTTTAAATGTACAAGCTGACACTAGCCTTTTATGGGATGATACTGATACACAATCTCATAAATTTAACGAGTATATTGTTAACCAAACTGCTAGTTCTCTAGGTATTTTATGTGCAGAAATGCGCTGGGGAAATGAGCCTAGATTAGAAAAAGCCATTGAGAAACTTTCTAGCATTGCTAAGGTACTTCTTCACGGGCATGATACTTATTCTTGGCTTTTAGGAAAATTGTGTGCTGAAGTAACTTCGGTATATGTAGAAACTTCTCTACGAAAAAATATAGAAGCACTTTCTTCGACTATTACTCAAAATGGCGGCGATTTTTTGGAGCGTTATTTGCGGCAAAGCTACCAAAATCGTAAAGCTTTAGCATGGCGTTCTCAAATTTGTGGAATTGAGCGACTAGCAACAGCAGAATCATTTGCACTTTGTACCCCTACAGGTTCTGGAAAAACAAGGATAGCTGAAATAGCTATTTTGCAAAGCTTATTTTTTAAAACAAACAATTCTAACAATTTGAGTAGCCCTTTTCCTTTGGTACTTTACTTAGTACCAAGTAAAGCACTAGCTACAGAAGTAGAATCAAATCTTTCCCGTGTTTTAAATCGTACTACTAATAAAAATGTCATAGTCACAGGTTTATATGGAGGGACTGACTGGGGTCCAACGGATGCATGGCTAACATCAGATAAGCCAACAGTTTTAATTTGTACTTACGAAAAAGCGGAAGCTTTAATGAAATTTTTAGGACCTCTATTTATCCGTAGAGTATCCCTTATTATTATTGATGAAGCCCACGCAGTTCAATTTGATGGAAATAAAGATTCTTTGCAAAAAGCTGAGAATAGAGCTTTACGTTTAGAATCACTGGGTGCAAGACTATTTACTTATGTAGAACAAAATCACAGTCGAATTATTGCGCTATCTGCTGTTGCTTCAGAAACAGAAGGTGCATTAGCAAGCTGGATAGAAAATCAAACCAACGCTAGCCCCGCAAAGACATATTACAGAAGTACACGCCAATTAATAGGGCGGCTTGAATGTAAACCAGGAAGAGGATTTGAAATACGCTATGACTTACTTGATGGTAGACGATTAGAATTTCAAGAAGGTGGTGAAAATAATACACCTTTTATTCCACGTCCTTTTCAAGCATATCCCCCTGCTGGCAAGTTAGAAAGAGAACAAAGTCCTGGAAAACGGCTTCGTCCCTATCTTTTTTGGGCTGGTATGCATCTAGCTGCACCAAATGAAAAAGGACAGCAACGAGCAGTACTGATTTCAATAACACAGCAAATTGGCGGATATGCTGAAGATTTTCTAAATTTATTAAAGAAAGATTGGGCAAATGTACAAAAGCCTCTATTCTTTCAAGTGCCTTTAGAAGCAAAAAAAATTGAGCTTTGGGAGAAATGTTTACAGTCTTGTGAGGACTATTTTGGTAAAAATTCCCGCGAATATCAATTACTAAATAAAGGTATTGTTGTACATCATGGAAAAATGCCTGGTTTAATGGCTAGATTACTCATCGATTTAATAAATGAGAGAATCATACATCTCGTTTTAGCTACTTCTACGCTTTCTGAAGGCGTTAATCTTCCTTTTGAAACAGTACTAATTCCCAACTTACAACGCTGGTCAAGAAATGATGAGAAATATGTAGATATTAATTCTAGTGAATTTAGTAATCTAGTTGGTAGGGCTGGGAGACCTGGATTTGGAACAGAAGGACGTAGTTTAGTTATCTTACCAGCAACAGAATCTATAGAGCAAATAAAAGACAATAAGGAAAGACAAAAGTCAACAAAAATTCGTAATCAATATCGTTCCCTTGTAAATGATTTAACTATACAAGATAACCCTAGCGACAAAATATATAATCCCCAAAGTCCCTTAGCGCAATTATTACTTAATTTAGAAGAACAATGGCGACATATTTCTCTTCCTAATTTAGAAGATATTTTGTTTACTTTACCAGAAGCAACTTTCGGCGAAAATAATTTTTATGATGATAATTTCATAACCTGGCTGGAACAAACAGCACCACTTTCTTATGGTAATAATCTTTCTGAAGCAGAATCATCAGCTATTGAAACTTTAGATTCATTAGATAGTATTTTACTAGCCGTTATTGTTGAAATCGAGCAGCTAAAAGCAAAAGATTTAAGCCCTAATGAGTTAGAAGAACAACTACAAAAAATTTGGCAACGAAGCTTTGCCCATTACGCTAGTATCGAACAAGAAAGGTTAGGAAACTTATTTATTAAACGCGGGAAAGCACTAAAAACAGAAATTTATAGAGATGTTTCGCAACGTCGGCGCTTATATCGCACTAGTTTACCACCCCGTGATGGAAATCAACTTTTAACTCTTTACCCTAAACTCAAAGAAATATTTAATACGGGTGGAGATTATGCTATTTGGACAGTAGAGCAACGCTTGAAGTATATCGAAAATATAGTTAGTAATTTAGCTACTTTATCTAAATTCAAACTTGAAGAATCATCTGGCAAGATTTCTTGGAATGAAATACTAAGGTGGTGGCTTGACCCTAATACAGCAGCTAAAAAGCCTACAGCAAAGCAAGTTTCAAAATGGCATTCATATATTAGTCAAAATTTTACATATCGGTTTAACTGGGGTTTAGGAAGTATTATTGCACTTGCAATCGATGAAGCTTTTGGTGGTGAGTTAGTTGAATCATCCCTCGAAAATTGGTCACAAACCGGACTACCTTGGATTGTTTTTTGGATGAAAGAACTTATTGTATGGGGAACTTTAGACCCAGTAGCTGCATATTTGCTTGCTAAAGTAGAAGATGTAACAACTCGCAAACAAGCTGAGGAATTAGCGCAAACTTACTACCAATACATTAGCGAGCGAGAACTAGAACCAAATGAATATCTTAATGCGGTCAACATTAGAAATTGGACAGAGCAATCATTTTCCGATGTTGAACGACATTTACCAACCCCCAAACCTCCCAAGAAAATAGATGTCAATTTGCTTAAAGATTTCAGCAAAGCTCCAAGTAAAAATTGGAGGGTAGTACCAGTAGAGGTTGGGAACGAAATACAATGGTTTGACCTAGCAGGAGTTCCATTAGCAATTTGCCAGAAGCCTGAAAATTGGCAACCTGATTTTTTAAATACCTATGACTTTACACTAGATGCGGAAAATCGAATTGTTTCGTCAAGGGTTTATGTTTGATTTTCCAAAAAATGCAAGAACAAAAGTTCAGTAAATTCCTGTCCCTAATTAATTCCACTGTTTTGAGGATTTAACAGTGTTGAGCAACTTATAAAATAATCAGTCATTAATATTAGGCTCATCCAGTAGTTTTTCAATATCACCCAACAATTTTTCCAACTTCTTGCGCTTTTTGACATCATCCCATACCTTCGCTTCCTTAAGCCGCTTACCGATATTCGCAACCCGTTGGCTAGCAACTTTTTCTGGTGATATTTCTTTCTTCTCAGATGATTCCAACCCTTGAATTATCTCTTTGATTTGAGTTAGCGACAGATTTTGATTTATAGTTTCATCAAGTAACTGCGATCGCTGTGACTCTAATTTGACTCGTGCGATCGCACGGGCTTTGGTATACTCGATTGTCCCCGATGCCAATGCTTGTTGAATATCACCAGGAAGGTTTAATAAGGGGAGACGATTTGCTCGGAATGATTCGGCGGAAAGCCTACCAATAGAAGCAAATACATTATTTACTATCTCAATATCTTTTGGGAGAATAACATTATCCGCTTTGGGTGCGACTCTTTTAGTAGCACAAGGTATGGTATAAGAGTAATAGGAGACAAGTCAACCAGAGTAATGTTTCAGTCCAAAAATGAAACAGATGCATCCTTGCTTGTCAAAAGATAAAAACGGGAATAAGTACGGACGTATGCAAGCATCTAGATCAAATCCAGGGATGTTTTGGGAAGAAGCACGAGAACTATTTGAAGAAATAGTTGGTTGGCTGGACTCAGATAGTATTTGTGGGTTGGAGCATGGAGAAATAGAAAGTAAGTTGCTTGATAATGGATATGAACTACTTAGAAGGCTGTTACAAGGATACTTTGATAAGCGTAGCCAAGACGAAACGGATTCTGAGTGGGTAGGAAAAGACCAAGCCAAGCGAACGCACAAGAAAAAATTGTCAAGGAAATTAACAACAATATTTGGCACAGTAATCGCAAACCGAATCGGTTACGGAGGTAGAAAGATAAACACCCTATTTCCATTAGATGCAGAGCTAAACCTACCAGCAGAACAATATTCTCACGGATTAAGACAACGAGTAGCAGTGGAAGTAGCTCGTTCAGGATTTAGGGAAACAGTGGATATTATCGAAAAAACAACAGCAGCCAAAATTGGTAAACGGCAAGCAGAAGAACTAGCGTACCAGAGCGCTGTCGATTTTGATGATTTCTACACATATCAACAGGCAGAAGCGGTACAAGTTGAGGAAATAGGAGAAATTGTTGTAATCAGTGCAGATGGGAAAGGTGTGATTGTGAGCCACTCGACACGGGCTGTGCCCAGTGTCGAAGTGGCGGTGCGTACAGAGGATTTACGTCCCCAAACCCAAAAACGAGCGCAAGCTTCCAGCAAGAAGTTAGATAAGCGTTTAACCAAAGGAGAAAAGGCCAATGCCAAACGAATGGCAACGGTAGCTTCAGTTTACACAATCAACCCGTTTGTTCGTACAGTTGAGCAAATAGTTAACCCATCCGATGAGGATAAGAAAATAAAGCGTCCTAAACCTATTGGGAAAAGGGTTTGGGCTTCTGTTGCCAAGGAACCAGAAGTCGTCATTAAAGAGGCTTTCGATGAGGCATTGCATCGTGATCCAGATCGGCAAAAACGCTTTTGTGCCTTGGTCGATGGTAATAAGCAACAATTATCGTTGATGAAGAAATTTGCCAAAAAACATCACCTCGAACTGACTATTGTCCTGGATATTATCCATGTGATTGAGTATTTGTGGAAAGCAGCATTTGTATTTTATTCCAGTACGGATAAACAAGCCGAAGCCTGGGTTACGAAACGTTTGAAGTCTATCCTTGAGGGGAAATCCAGTGATGTTGCTTCTGGGATGCGAACAAGCGCGACAAAACGTAAACTCACACCCCAAGAACGCAAACCTGTGGATAACTGTGCCAGATATTTGCTCAACAACCGCGAATATCTCAAATACCATGATTATTTAAAAGCTGGGTTGCCAATTGCTACCGGAGTTATCGAAGGTGCTTGCCGTCATCTGATTAAAGATCGGATGGATATTACTGGTGCCAGATGGAGTCTAGCTGGTGCCGAGGCTGTTTTACGGCTTCGTTCTTTGTATATTAGCGGGGATTGGGATAAGTATTGGCGCTTCCATTTACACCAAGAGCATAAACGCAATCATCTTGCTCTGTATCAAGGTGCAATTCCCTTGATGAAGCGAGTTGCTAAAGCCCGTTGCCCTATTACCCCTTCACCCCTTCCAATACCTGTCTAAACTACATTTCCTGTCTTACTAAAAGAGCCGCACTCATCCGCTTTTTTGCGGTTGGCTTTTTCTATGCGGTTGAGCAGGCTGATTACTTTATCCTCAGTTGTCTTTAACTGCAACGCCAATAAATTTAAAATCCCAATAGTTTCTTCATAGACATTCAAATCTTCGCGTTGGAGGTTTTCGATTAAGCGGCAAGCACGAGTGGTGGTATCGTCCATCTCACGCACAAGAACGGGTACACTGGTTAAACCAGCAATTTGAGATGCACGTAATCGTCGTTCTCCAGCAATTAACTCATAATTTCCCCCACTGAGAGGACGCACCAGCAGAGGTTCTAAAATGCCAAACTCCTTAATCGAATGAGATAATTCTTCTAATTTCTGCCCGTCAAAGTAACGTCGGGGTTGTTCGTCAGGAAGTGTAATTAAATCAATGCAAACGGTATCGCTGGTTGTGCAAGTTTGTTCTACCAGTTTGGCTTCTGCTGCTAAAACAGTGACAGTTACATCATTGTAACTATCTAAAAACTTTAAAGCTTCTCGAAGCGAGTCGGTTTGTTGATGGATTGCTGTATGAATTGCACGGTTTAGGGCTTGTGAACTTTCAATGTAAGCTTTAACTACGTCAGAAAATTGATTTGAGCGATGGTCGAAGACCGGGCTTTGCCCATCGCAGTTTTCTTTAACTGGATTTTGGGCATTAGCTATCCAACTAAAAACCCATTTGCTAACCAGCACGGCGAATTCTGGGCTACACCATTGACCACAATTGATTGCTACTTGAGGATGTCCCCATGTACCTTGTGTCGTTTTATTATTACCACCCTTATGCACTTGAACAAGCCCATTTTTCCCCGATACGGGAATTCCCGTATCGGCAGAAAGCTTATCTATAAAAGCTTTTGCCGTACTAAGCCTTAAATAATCATTGAGTTTTCTGTTTGAGGCTTGAGCCATTTTCGTGAGATTGATATAGCCATCCTCACGACGTTGCCCAATCTGCGAATCATTGACTTTGTGAAGTATGATGTTCATGTGCGTTAGCTCTATAACGTACTGCCCCTGGGGATTTCGGCTGTTAGCGCAGCCACCCACGAGGGGTTTTATTATTTTAAGCTAAATAGTTACACCATCGATCGCATTTCTTTAAGGCAAACACAATTATCTTCATGGTGTTGACCAACTTGTAAAATAATCAACCATTAACACGCTTGTTCATCAAGAAGCTTTTCAATATCACCCAATAATTTTTCTAACTTCCTGCGCTTTTTGACATCATCCCATACCTTCGCTTCCTTAAGCCGCTTACCGATATTCGCAACCCGTTGGCTAGCAGCTTTTTCTGGTGGTATTTCTTTTTGCTCGGATGATTCCAACCCTAGAATTATCTCTTTGATTTGAGTTAACGACAGGTTTTGATTTATGGCTTTATCGAGTAACTGCAAACGCTCTGGCTCGGATTTGACTCGTGCGATCGCACGGGCTTTGGTGTACTCGATTGTCCCCGATGCCAATGCTTGTTGAATATCACCAGGAAGGTTTAATAAGGGGAGGCGATTTGCTCGGAATGATTCGGCGGAAAGCCTGCCAATTGAAGCAAATACCTTGTTTACTATCTCAATTTCTTCTAGGCGAATAACATTATTCGCTTGCTTCTTCCTTTTTGAGGGAGTAACGTTATCTGCTTTTTTATCCTCTGACTCATCATTGTGGCGAATAACATCGTCCTCTGACTCATCATTGTCATGGCGAATAACGTTATCCGCTTGTTCTTTACTGTCATGGTGAATAACATTATCCGTTTGTTCTTTACTGTCATGGCGAATAACCTTATCCGCTTTTTTGCGGTTGGCTTTTTCGATGCGATTCAGCAGGCTGATTACCTCATCCTGAGTCATTTTCAACCGCAACGCTAGTAACTCCAAAATCCCGATAGTTTCCTCATATGCGTTCAAATCTTCGCGCTGGAGGTTTTCGATTAACTGTACCTGCTTGACAGTCTCGTCATCCATTTCCTTGACGATACATGGCACTTCCGAAAGCCCTGCAATTCCTGCGGCTTTGAAGCGACGTTCCCCAGCGATGAGTTCGTAGTAACCATCATTTAACGGACGTACGAGCAACGGTTCGAGTATACCTAGCTCCTTGATGGACTGGGCGAGTTTTTCAAGCTTTTTCGGGTCAAAATACCGTCGGGGTTGGTTTGGGTCTAATTTAATTTGCTCTCGATCAATTGTATTGCTGGTTTTATTTCCTGAGATTTGCTCAGAAAAATCGGACGTTGTTGGCACAGAGCTTTGTTCGGAAAAATCAGAATCTTCACCACCAAACATTAAATCAAGCGGCTTGGTGTGTTTGAGTTTTGCATTGTATGCTATGTCTTTCTTGCTCACGATTTTACGGTTTTACTTCAAGTTTTTCTAATTCTTTAGCTATTTTTTTCATCACTTTGACAGCTGCGTGGTTTTTATCATACATAGCAAGTGGTATTCTGCGCTCGGATGCATCGGCAAAAGCGATGGATTTGGGGATGGCAGGGTATATAGTCGCTACTTGGGAAAGTTGTTCCTGTACCGCAGCAAGGGTACGGGTTTCCTGTGCTGTACGGCTATCTAACATCGTAGGAATAAACCCAGCGATTTGGAGATTTTTGTTGAGTTTTTTCTTAACACGGGCGACGGTATCCAATAGTAGGTCAGTACCGAGGAAGGATTTAAACTGACATTGGATGGGTACAAGCAAATGTGTGGCAGCAGTTAAACTAACGATACTCAAAATACCAAGTGATGGGGGACAGTCGATCAGAATAAAGTCGTAATTATCCTTTATGGGTGTAAGCGCTTCAGCGAGACGATATTCCCTAGCAGTTGCGGCTGGTAGTAGGAGTTCGGCAGCACTGAGGTTGATATTAGTAGGTGCAAGCTGCATTCCGTGGATTTTTTCGGGGTAAATAAATAATGCTTCCTCGTCAATGATGGCGTTGTAGATGGTTTTTTCTTGGGTTTCGGGGTCTATGCCTAAGAAATTGGTAAGGCTTGCCTGCGGGTCCATATCAACTAGTAGGACTCGGCGTTTGTTGGCAGCAAGGTGATAGCCCAGGTTGTGGGTTAGAGTGGTCTTGGCAACGCCCCCGGATTGGTTAAATAAGGCAATGATGCGGGTTTTGCTCACGATTGTTGATGCTCAAATTTTTGCGGTGTAGGGATAATTATAATGAATGCGGATAACGTTATCCGCTATCGGACAAAATGAATTTAATGAAACTCTATATACAAGTGACTAAGTAAGTCGGCGCGAAAAAACCAAACTATGTAAAGATAAGTAAATACGGAGAATGCATCTACCGAGGGAAACAATATATGGGCGCTCGTTTAAGGGTGTTTCTAACTCATAAGCAAGACAAAACTCTATTAAACCTGAGAACTGTGGATGTACCACAGAAAGTCAAAGACCGAGCAGAGGTAGTCAGGTTAAATGCACACGGGTGGTATGTTGAAAAAATAGCTGCTCATTTTAACTGGACTCCACAAACAGTAAGGGAAGTTTTGCATAAATGGCAAAAACTAGGTTTAGAAGGGCTTTGGGAGCTACCAGGTCGAGGGGGAAAAACCAAGTATAAGGAAGAAGATATAGTTTTTTTGGAAGAATGCCTTAAAAAAGAACCCCGTACATACAATAGTCTTCAATTAGTTCAAAAACTTAAGAGCGAAGCTTGCGCGACGACAAGTCGTTCGCAAAGTTGAATTGAGTCCCGACAGGTTAAGACGGGTACTTGTAACGACCTGCAATTATAAACGCTCAAACCTGCAATCAAGGCATTTCCAAACCAGGATTAACTGCAACTATAATTGCGCTTCAACCAGGATTAATTGCAACTGAGCCAGGATTAAATGCAACCAACCTGCAATCATCTGTTTCAACCAGGATTATTTGCAACTATAAATACGAACAAAATACTTCCATTTTTATTACATTTTCAATCCGCTCAAAGTGGCAGTCCTGCCGCTAACATTTGCTCCTGTAATTCACGCGATCGCGCGGGGTCAAGTTGCCCGCGAAACAGCAATTTAATTTCAGATGGTTTGGTATTAAACTGTTCCGCCAAGCCCCTGACATCGTAACCATGCCGGGTTAAGGTGGGTTCCAAATCGTCAATTTGCTTCGACAAAACCGACTCCACAATCACCGTAGTAACAGGTTTAACAGCGACTCGGTACGCAGCCTCCAAAGCTAGTGTCAAATGTTGTTCGATTTGTAGTGGTGTCCTTAGACGGGTAGCCAGTAATTCAATAGCTTCTACCTCCAAGATTTCATCTATGGGAGTATCCACCATAGTACATTCAGATACCAGCCATTCAATATATTCTCGTTGACTGCCAACCATGCCCTCCAAGGAAAAAACCGTTGACCGATACCCAATTTCTTCCATAGTTGGACGGCGCAAATCATTTTTGAGTTTGGGATGACCAGCTAATACCACCGAAAGTGTGCCACCACCATCCTCAACTACTTCGATTAAACGTTTGAGTCCCGTCAAAGTACTGTAGTGTAGGTCATGAGCCTCATCAACAAACAGTGCCACTGGCTTTTTACCTTTTCTAATCAGGTCGCGCAGTTCCCGTTCCCGTTTTTCGCCGTCTTTTGGGATTTTAATTTCCTTGTCTGTGGATAAATCGTAAAATAAGGCAGCAATAAGTGTTGGTAGCGTTGCCCGGTCTTTATCAACAGAAAGGGACTTTGAGACTAAAATCTTGCCTTCCTTCTCCAAAACTTCAAATAAACGTCGTAAAGTAGTTGTCTTGCCACAGCCAATAATTCCCGTGATGGCAACCAACTTCCCTGAATGGATGGCAGATTTAATATCCTTAAACATTTGCTTTTGGTGTTCCGTCTCGTAGTACCCAGCCTTGGGAAACTCTCTAACCAACCGAAAATGTTCCATGACTTCAGTAAGCATTTTGTTCTCCTCCCTTATTTGAGTGGAAATACAAACGCACTCTTTCAATAATCACTTTTTTAATTAAAGTCTCAGCTAGCAACGTATCAATAAACGCCAACTGTTCGGTGGATAATTTAGCCAACGGTTTGGCGAGATAATCGGAAATCGCCAGTTTAGCCAGCAATACAGTGGGATAAGTAAATTCTTGGTATGGGTCGGGGTCATTAAAAGGTGTGACAGTTGGCGTAAGTTCCTTGTACTTATCTACTAGAAATTGTAAGTCCGCATTTTTGTCTAAAGCTGTTCGTGGCAAGCCCAACTTTTTAGCTAAATCGGCAATTTTATCTGCCCGTTCTTCGGTTTTAGTTTTTTTGAATTTACGGTAGCGGTGTAGGGGAATGGGACCATCAACTGGGTAAAATGGTCCATAGCGTTGGTCGTTAAACTCTACGTACAATTCGTTATCAAATAAACCCCACCACAGCACAACAGTTTCCCCTGCCAAGTCAGGTTCTACCTCGTAAGCCACGCCCTCTACGGATACCCTAGCATCGGTTCCCACTTTCCTCCGTTGTGGCTCGCGGGCATAGGTACAAAAGCGCTCCCAACTGCACATCTCGCGTAGGGGAGACTTGGGCGTATTTCGCAACCAATCTTCCATCCGCGAATGTGGTTCAAGTCGGTGTGGTTTATCGTTGTAATGCAATAAATACTGACGCAACCACAAGTTAGCTTCAACGTCGCTTTCCGGTTCGTGAAAGTGATACAGAGTTTCGTGAGCTTCTTTAACCGTCCGAAAAGGTCTTTCCACTTTACCCTTGGAGCGAGCTGTTACCCTGCGACCATCTTTGCCCGCAGGCATATGCGTGACCAGCTTGATTTTCAAGCAATCCATCACATTTTGGAATACATGGCTTTTAGCAATTGGTCCATTGTCGGTGTAAATCATCTCTGGAATCCCATGAAAGGGAAATCCATCGGTTGTTTTCAACGTCATCGCATTAAATAAGAAGCGTAATGCAGCTTCCACATTCTCCCCATAAACACAGTGATATTCCTGGTAACATACGCCACTACGGTCATCGACAATGCTATACAGCATCAGTAGTGGATTGCCCTTACCCGATTCCACCCATGATGGCTGTTTTACGTGCTTAAGGTCGGATGGGCTGAGGTCGAAATGCCAACATTCATTGCTGTGATTCGCCTGAAAACGTACCGCAGGAGGTTGCCTGGTCATACGTTCAGTGTCATACCCCCAGGTTTTCAAGTAATAATTGACAGTGCTTCTAGTTAACGCGCCTTTGGGCGGTTGGACAAAACCATCAGGTGTTTCCATTCCAAATTCTTCCAACAGTTCAATTGCCCGGACTGTGGAGATATGTCGCCCTTTTTTATTACTGGTACGGATTTTCATCGCTGCAATGACCTCGCAGTAACGTTCCATTTCAGTCATGGAAAGTTTTCTGGGTGTCCCGCTATCTGAGCGATTTATAGATTTTGGGCGTGATGAGTTACGCAAAGCCCGATACAAGGTATCGGTTGACACACCATACAGTGCTGCTGTTTCTTCAATGAGAATTCGACGCTCTTGGCAACGACTAGGCAAACCATCGAGGCGGTGGCGTAAATTGATGAGTGCCTCTGTCGGGATTTGCTTATGTAACATGTTCAGTTTCTATCTCTGCAACATAGTTGTAGAGCGTTGGTTTGGAGATTCCCATCAACTTACATATTTCAATAATGGTGTGTTGTCTTTCGGTATACAGTTTTACTGCTAATTGACGTTTAGCTGGGTCAAGGGCTTTTGGTCTACCTCCCCTGTGACCGCGCTTACGCGCTGCCATAAGTCCAGCAGTTGTGCGTTCCGAGATTAGGTTGCGCTCAAATTCAGCCAATGCACCGAACAAATGGAAAATCAACCTACCGCTGCCCGAAGTAGTGGTAATGGATTCTTGCAAGCTAGAAAGCCCAATCCCTCGTTTATCTAAGGTTTCCATCGTTTCAATCAAGTCTTTGAGCGACCTTCCTAAGCGGTCAAGTCGCCATACCACCAAGACATCACCAGTCCGCGCTACCTCAAACGCTAATAAAAGTCCAGGTCTTGCGGCTTTTGCGCCACTGATATGGTCTGTGTAAACTTTCTCACAGCCAGCTTGCCGCAAAGCATCCATTTGCAGATCCAAATTTTGGTCTTCAGTTGAAACTCGCGCATAGCCGATCAACATATTTTAACCCTAACAAGTAAAAGAACTCGTTACCTAACAGGATATGTTGCCTTTGATATAATTACCGAGTTTCGTTACCAAACTTGATTCCATTTTTGGTTCTGATTGATGGTGGCAATACCAGTAAAAAAAACGGTCGTTTTTTTACCTTATAGTTGCAGATAATCCTGGTTGAAATTTAAATACTTTTGTTTGTAAGTTAGGGCATTTTTTTAACAAACTACTAAACTACCGCAAAGCTCGCCACCGGGGATACTCCCCGTGGCAGACTTTGCGTTTGACGAGGCTTTCCGCTAGTTGCAAATAATCCTGGTTGAAACCGATGATTGCAGGTTGGTTGCATTTAATCCTGGCTCAGTTGCAATTAATCCTGGTTGAAGCGCAATTATAGTTGCAGTTAATCCTGGTTTGGAAATGCCTTGATTGCAGGTTTGAGCGTTTATAATTGCAGGTCGTTACAGGTACTCAAAAAAAGGGGGTCATTTGGAAGCGAGCTAGAAAAAGCCATAAGGGGAAACAAGACCCAAAAACCAGAGAAATTAAGCAAGCAGACCTAGATATGTTGCAACTGTCTGCTGCCACTGGAGAAATAGATTTGAAATATTTGGATGAATCAGGTTTCTGTATGTGGAGTGAGCCAAGTTACACATATTACCAACGAGGGGAGCAAAAATGCTTAGAGCAAACAAAGCGTCGTGGTCGTAGATTAAGCATTATAGGACTTCTTCAACCTTTAATAAGCTTTGTTTACGGTTTAGTTATTGGCGGAGTTAATCGTAAATCTTATATCCAAATGATGGAATTTGAAGCCCAAGAGGCGGAGAAAGTTGGACGTATAAGAGTAATAGTGCAGGATAACGGTCCGATACATCGATGCAAGGAAGTTCAACAGTTATGGACAAAGTGGGAAAGTCAGGGTTTATACATCTTCTTTTTACCTAAATATTGCTCTGAGATGAACCCAATTGAATTAGAGTGGCAACATCTTAAAAAAGATGAGCTATCGGGACAAATGTTTGACGACGAGTTAGACCTTGCTTATGCCGTAATGAATGGGGTTAAAGCCAGGGGAGAAACAGGAAAATACAGTACAGAACGTATTAAATTTAACTCACCGCCTTGCTCTTAACCTTTCGTTACATAGTTGTAACCCACATTCCGCACTTCAATTTGAAGTACAAAAAGATTACAAGTAAGGAAAA